>DASWUZ010000232.1:0-10769 GCA_036401395.1 Acidisarcina sp. | reverse complement strand
ACTCTTTAGCGGTGGGCTGCTGGGCGCTATGGAGCGCAGCATCCTGATAGAAGAATTTCTCGACGGCGAGGAGCTTTCGCTGCTCTGCCTCAGCGATGGAATTCACGTGGTCCCGCTGGCTCCCGCGCAGGACCATAAGCGTATCAGCGAGGGCGATACCGGCCCGAATACCGGCGGCATGGGCGTGTATTCGACGGACACGATGCTCGACCCGACGATGCGGGATTGGCTTATCCACCACATTGCGCAACCGACGATCGATGGCATGGCAGCGGAGGATGCGCCGTTTGTCGGGGTGCTCTACATCGGGCTGATGATGACGGCGCGCGGGCCTATGGTGCTCGAATATAACGCCCGCTTTGGGGACCCCGAGACACAGGCGATCCTGGTGCGGCTGGAGAGCGACCTGGTCGAGGGGCTCGAGGCCTGTGTCGAGGGACGGTTGAGCGATACTGAATTTCGCTGGCGTCCGGGCGCTTCGGCCTGCGTGGTTGCCAGCTCCGCGGGATATCCCGGCGCTTACACAGCTGGCAAGAAAATCAGCGGCCTTGATGCGGCGGCGGCGGTTGCGGGAGCGCACGTGTTCCATGCGGGCACGACGTTTCGCGATGGGGACCTTTATACCTCGGGAGGCCGGGTGCTGGGAGTAACGGCGGCGGCTGATTCGCTTGAGAACGCCCTGGGGCTGGCTTATGAGGGGATCGAGCAGATTTCGTTTGACGGGATGTACTTCCGGCGCGACATTGGCCGGCGCGCCCTCGCGAAAAAATAGGAGGACGAATGTCTGAACCGGTGCTGACTTGTTCTGAATTATTGCAGTGGAGCGATGAGACGTTTGTGAAGTGGGAGGCGCTGTTGGCTGGCCATCGCGAGGCGCTCGATTTCCCGTGCGACATCTACAAGTCGAAGACGGTGCGCGACCTGCTGGTGCATATCGTGGCGGTTCAGTTGCGTTACGCTGAACGGCTTGGAGGCGAGCCGGTCACTCCGTATGAAGAAATATCGGCGGAGTCGGTTGAGCAGATTTTCGATGTTCATCGGCTCGGCATGGAAAAGCTGCGCGCTTTGCTGCCGGGGGACCTCTGGGACGACGTGTTGGAGTTTCCGACGCTGACCTCGGGTACGATACGGGCTACGCGGAAAAAACTCTTCATCCATGGGGCGATGCACGGCATACGGCACTTCGCGCAGCTAGCAACGCTGGTTCGGCAGCACGGGATCAAGCCGGGATGGCCTATGGACTTTCTGGGCTCATCTGCGATGGCGTAAACGCATCTCCGGCGATGGGCCGGATTGCCGCGCCATCGCCGGCAGTCAAGCAGCGGCGAGGCGTTTTTGCAGGAGTCGCATGAGCGCCAGTTCTTCCTCTTTGAGGGCGTGCGCATCTGCGGCGATCTCTCGGTCGACGCGCTGTTTGACTGCCTCTATGGCCGCTCCGCTTAAGTAGCTCTCGAGCACGGCGGGATGCACGTAACATTTGCGGCAGACGGAAGGGGTGTTGCCGAGGCGTTCGGCGACCGCCTCTATGGCGCGGATGACGTTTTTCTTGGCCTGCGCCTCGGAGTCGAAGGCTTCAAACTCCTGCAGCATCATGTGCGCGAGCACGGTGCCCGCCCAGGTGCGAAAGTCTTTGGCGGTGAAGCTTTCATTGGTGATCTCGCGCAGATAGTCGTTGACGTCGGCGGAGTCGATGGTGTGCGGCTCGCCTTCGCTGTCGAGGTATTGGAACAGCTCGTAGCCGGGCAGGTCGAGGCAGCGTTTTACGGTCCTCGCGAGACGGCGGTCGTTCACGTCGATGGTGTGGTGTACGCCGCTCTTGCCCTTGAAATCAAACTTGATCTTCGAGCCCTCGACGTCGACGTGGCGGGTGCGCATCGTGGTGAGGCCGAATGACTTGTTCTGGCGCGCATACTCCTCGTTGCCTACGCGTATGAAGGTGGTTTCGAGCAGCCGGACGATGGTAGCGAGGACCTTTTCGCGAGGCAGGCCGGGGAGGCTCAGGTCGTGTTCAACGCGCTCGCGGATCTTTGGGAGGGCCTTGCCGAAGAGAGCCATTCGCTCGTATTTGGTTTCGTCGCGGACCTCGCGCCAACGCGGGTGGTAGCGGCTCTGCTTTCGGTGCCTGGAATCGCGCCCCGTGGCTTGCAAGTGGCCATTGGCGATGGGGCAGATCCAGACATCGGTCCACGCCGGAGGGATGGCGAGGGACTTGATGCGCTTGATGGTGGCCGCGTCGCGGACCGGCGAGCCATCGGCATCGGTGTAACGGAAGCCGGTGCCGCGGCGCTTGCGCTGCAGGCCGGGGCGCTTGTCGGTGACATAGCGAAGTCCGGCAGCTTTTGCGGATTCTAGGGGGGCGGAGACAATTTCGAGGGTCTGCATTCTTTCTTGTGCCTGGTGGAGACTTGGAGTGGTTGTGACTTTGAGTCGGATGCGTTAACTGCTGCCTCTGAGGCGCAAGCATTTTCGTGAGGTCATCCCGGAAAAATGTTGGGGGTTGCGGCCGACGCCTTCGGTAAAAACTTGTTCACGAAATTATTGCTTGCAATACCGAACTAAACCGTTCAGTATTGCGTATGATTACGCGCGGGCAGTGGAGGTAAACATGATCAAGGTACGGAATCTGGTTAAGAAATTTGGCGACGTTACCGCCGTCAACGACGTCTCGCTCGACGTGAACCGAGGGGAGATATTCGCCTTCCTGGGGCCGAATGGCGCGGGCAAGACGACCACGATCAAGATGCTAACTACCCTGCTGCGTCCGACGAGCGGGACGATCGAGTTGGACGGGCTTAATCCTCTGACCCATGCGAAAGAGGCGCGGCAGCGGTTCGGGATTGTCTTTCAGGACCCCAGCCTCGACCAGGAGCAAACGGCTTACGAAAACATGGTGCTGCATGGGGTGCTCTATCACGTGCCGCGCAAGCTGCGGAATGAGCGCATCGAGAGCCTGCTGAAGTTGTTTGAACTTTGGGACCGCAAGGACAGCTACGTGAAGACTTTCTCGGGCGGCATGAAGCGGCGGCTGGAGATCGCGCGCGGGTTTCTCCATACGCCGAGCATTTTGTTTCTCGATGAGCCGACGCTGGGGCTCGATCCGCAGAGCCGTAATCAGCTGTGGACGCATGTGAAGGCGCTCAATGAGACGGAGAAGACGACCGTATTTTTGACGACGCACTACATGGACGAGGCCGACCGCGTCGCGCACCGGATCGCGGTGATGGATCGCGGAACCGTGGTGGCGCAGGGGACTTCGGCGGAGTTGAAAGCGCAGACGGGGAGCGACTCGCTGGAGGCGGCGTTTCTCGCGCTTACGGGGTCTTCGCTGCGTGATGAGGGTGCGGATTCTAAGGCTGCGTTGCGGCAGGTCGCGCAGATGTTTCGGCGGTAGAGGCGGTGGTTGGAAGTTTTCGGAGTTCCCACTCATCGCAAAATGCGCGATGAATGCGGCACCCGCACCATGGTTGGCGGTAAAGGTAGCTTGAGCAGAATTTGCAACAGGAGGGATGACGATGGGCGCAATTTATATTTTGTGGTTGCGGGAGTTGAAGCGGTACGTGCGGTCGCGGGTGCAGATGATCGTTTCGCTGGCCCAACCTTGCCTGTATTTGTTTGCGCTGGGGTTTGGGTTTGGACCGGTGTTCAAGCAGGCCGGCCATGGGAGCTATCTGCAATTTATGGCGCCTGGCGTGATGGGGATGACGGTGTTGTTCAGTTCTGTCTTCTCAGGGATCGCAATGTTGTGGGACCGCCAGTTCGGTTTCCTCAAGGAGACGCTGGTCGCGCCGGTGTCGCGGCTTCAAATCATGATCGGCCGGACGTTGGGTGGGGCCACTGTGGCTTCGATCCAGGGACTGCTGATATTGATCATCTGTTTGCTAGCCGGGTTCCGGACACACTCGTGGCTGTCCATTCCGATGGCGTTTGGGTTTGTGCTGATGGTTGCGATCGTCTTCGCGGCGCTGGGCACAGCGATCGGGTCGGTGCTTAAGGACATGCAGGGATTTCAGCTAATCATGAACTTTATGGTCATGCCGATTTTCTTTCTTTCGGGGGCGCTGTTCCCTCTGACCAACCTGCCCTTTGCGATGACGTTGATCACGCGGCTTGATCCGCTGTCGTATGGGGTGGATGGGCTGCGTGGTTCGCTGACGCAGCTCTGGCGGTTCAGCGCCGTGACCGACCTGGGTATGTTGGCGATTGTAGCGGTGCTGTTTCTGAGTGGAGGCGCATATCTCTTTTCCCGGATCGAGGCTTAGCCGATGGTTGTTGGAGCATAGGGCGAGGCTGCGGCGCTGATGGTGCGGCCTAGGAGCGAGGAAGCGCACCAGAAGGTGCTGGAGGCCGCAGCGGAACTGTTTGCCGAGCGCGGACTCGATGGCACCAGCATGGACGCTATCGCCGAGGCGTCCACGGTAAGCAAGGCCACGATCTACAAGCATTGGGCCGATAAGGACGCGCTTTGCCTTGAGGTACTGGGGTATATTCACGGGCTCGATGAGCCTCGACCGGCTTTTCTATCGGAGGACTTTCGCGCCGACCTCATCGCCCAACTGCGCTATGAGCCCGCCGTGGAACGAAAAGCGATGAAGGAGAAAATCTGGCCGCATCTGGTGGCTTACAGTGCGCGCAACCCGGAGTTTGGGCGGGCATGGCGAGCGAAGATCATGGAGCCGGCGAGGCAAGGCCTGATCTGCATGGTCAGGCGCGGCGAGGCTGAAGGCCTTCTGAATATGAAGAAGGTCGATCCTGATAGCGCGCTCGCAATCCTGCTGGGGCCGCTGATTTATCGCCAGGTGTTTATACAGCGGCTGGGTGGAACGGTGCCGCCTGATCTTGAGGCGCATATAGCGGACGCTTTCTTGGGGGCCTTCGGCTGCGGAGGACTCCAGAATGGCAATACTCGGCGTAGACGCAGGCCGAAGACGTAGGCCCGAAGACGTAGGCCCGAAGACGTAGGCCCAGGACGTTGACAGTCCTATAGCCGGCGTTCGGCCGAGGTTGCAATCACTCTTCCAATCCGGCCACCATTTTTAACCGGTTTGGCGCCGGCCGAACGGGACCTCAATGGCGTTCACTTATGTCGGGGCGAGCACACTGTCAGGTAACGGCTTTTGATGTGTGTACAAAAACGCACAAATAGTTTTAACCATCAGGCGGAAAATAACTAAGTGAGCAACAATCGGCGCCGCCTGCGCGTCTCTTAAGTATTCCTTAAGAGGAAGATCCTCCGAATTCCTTCGAGAGATCTCCATCCAGAAAATCTGACTTGAAAAGGTGACCATGAGGCCTCCCCGGCTGTGTTTTATTCTTTCCGCACCTATCCTGCTCAGTGTGGCGGGTTGCGGTACGTCCTCTACATCCAAAACGGAACTTAGCACTCTTGCTCCCCTTGCTCCGGGGGTAGTGTCAACGACAGCTCACCCGCAAGTCGCTTCCTATGCGATCACCCCTAATCGCCCTGCGGCCGTTTCTGTTGAGTTTGGATTGGACGCGAGTTACGGAATGGTAACCTCGTCGCAACATACTCCGGCGGCTGGGGGAGGCGTGAATGTGCTGGTTGCAGGGATGAAGGCCAACACCACTTACCACATGCGGGCGACGGTGGCGAACGATGATGGAACAACCCAGACGGATGTGGACCATGCGTTTACAACTGGCGCGATTCCTGCGGGTGTGGTCCCGGAGTTTACGGTGAGCGCCACCAATGGACTAACGCCGCAGGCAGGGATTGAATTGGTAAATTCGCTACCCACGGGAGCGTTCGCTACCGATCTCAGCGGGAATATTATTTGGAATTATTCCTCACCCGATCTGCAGCCGAACCTTGTTCTCTATCCGGTCAAACTTCTGCCCAACGGGCACTTCGCATTTTATATCGCTCCAAATTCTTTTTCGCCACTGTCAGCGCCAGTGCCGGCGGGAACGCTGAATGTCTTTCGGGAGGTCGATCTTGCCGGGAACATGGTCCGCCAGTTGACGATCGATGAGCTGAATGCCAGCCTGACCGCGGCTGGGTATAACCTGCCGCTGCAAGTCTTCACCCATGACTTCGCGGTGCTGCCGAACGGGCATTACCTGCTGATGGCCAACACATTCAAGAGCTTCACGGGGCTGAATGGGGATGCCGGCCCGACGAATGTACTGGGCGATGTGGTGATCGATGTCGATCAAGATTTCAAGCCGGTGTGGGTGTGGAACGAGTTTGACCATCTCGACGTGAATCGCCACCCGATGGGCTTCCCAGACTGGACCCACTCGAACGCCATTGCTTTCTCGCCCGATGACGGAAACTTTCTGGTTTCGATCCGCCATCAGAACTGGATCGTTAAGGTCGATTACCGGGACGGGGCGGGCACGGGCAATATTCTTTGGAAGCTGGGCGAAGGCGGCGACTTCGCACTCAAGGGCGGGGTTGATCCGACCGATTGGTTTTATGCGCAGCATGACGTAAATTTTGTAAGCACGAACACTACGGGCCTGTTCAGCATTGCCATCATGGACAACGGCGACGACCGGGCGTTCCCCGCGGGTGTGACCTGCGGAGCGGCAGGGGCGCCGCAATGCCTGTATTCGACAGCGATGGTCATGCAGGTAGATGAGAACGCGAAGACAGCTTCGTTTCTCTTTCATGCTGAGCCGGGCTTGTACTCGTCTTTCGCCGGCAGCGCGCGCGTGCTTGCCAATACCAATGTCGAATACAACCTGGCGGGCGTGGGCAGCGATGCTTATACGTTCGAGGTGACGCCTACCGTGACTCCGCAAACTGTGTGGCAGATGCATCTCACCGGCGCGAATACTTATCGTTCCGTCCGGATGGGCAGTCTTTATCCGGGGGTGCAGTGGTAGGTGCCGGGGGCGGTGCTTGCTTCCCTGCACGGTTGATCGGGCGCATCGGGGTATCGGCGTTGACCGCTTGGCCGCAGTCTCGTACACTTGAGGTTGCGGCGGATGTGGGCTTTTGGCTCTTCTGCGTGCACCCACTCCACTGAAATAGAAAGTCAGGATTACGATGGCGAACCATGTTTCTTCGTTGAAGCGCGCCCGGCAGACGGTAGCAAAGACGGCCGTGAATCGCGCCAATAAGACCCGCATCCGCTCCAGCCTGCGCACCCTGCGCGAGGCGCTTGCCAAGGGCGATTACGCCGCGGCTACCGAGCAGTACCGGCTTACCGCTTCGGCGCTCGATAAAAGCGTCCAGAAGGGAATTCTGCACGACAATACGGCCTCGCGGTACAAGAGCCGCCTGAATGCCCGGGTGAAGTTGCTGGCTGGTAAGACTCCGGTGGCTCCGACAGCTAAGGCTGCCAAGGCTTCGGCAAAAGCTTAAGTTCACTTATGAGAGGAAAGGCCCCGGGCGATGCCCGGGGCCTTTTTCATTTGCTTCTGGAATTGCGAGAGAGCCCCATCTCAACCGTTCCACCCGGAAAGAGGATGGGGCACACGAAGTCGAGATTACCGATATCACTAGGAGGCGTTAGTTGGCCATGAGAAAGCCCGTTAGCGACGGAACCTTCGGAGGGTGACGACTCATCCCGGGAAAATGCTTCGGATGAGTTTCTGACACCTCTCGGCATCAGTCAGAATGCCCTAGCATTGAAATTCGCGCGCCTGCTACCCGGGTCGGCGAAATCATCCGCAGTCGACGGTCAGTGACACCCGATACGGCTCTTCGTCTAGCCCGCTTTTTCGAGAATAGCCCGGAGGTCTGGCTGAATCTGCAGCAGATGCATGACCTTTCGTAAGCGAAGCTCGAATTGGGTAAGACAATCGAGCGCGATGTCGAAGCTTACGTCCGAGCTTAGCTCAATAGACTCAACTCTAATGATCTGCATTTCGCGAATCTGTTCATTCGTAAAACGAAGTCGGGCCATCTATGATTTCGTGCGATGCTCTCCAATTATCTCGTGCGCCAGAGCGACACCTATCGCGCTGGTCATAATCTACGGCTCCATCTCCACGGTCTTCGTAGGTAATGCAATGCTTTCAACACGGCCTCCACTACAAAAGCCGGATGAATGCCCGGGTAAAGGCGCTCGTCGGCAAAGCGTACTGTTTCCGGTTGGAAGCCGCTCCCACGAAAGCAGTTCCAGTGAAGGGTTAACGTTTCTTTGTTTCATTCGTTCCTCTTCTCGAAGGGGCATCTGGCGGCGTGAACGGCCAGCGGGCCCCCTCATGCTAATACCTACTGACAATACTGCTGCCAGCACGCTGCTTGGCAGGCATTTATCTGGTTAGTGCATGCCTGCATACACGCTTGATTGGGTTGACCGAAGCAAGAGTTCGGATTAGTTGGGCAATTGGGGTTGCTAAACGGCTGGCAGTTCAACGTACAACGCTGCATGGTTTGCTGGCAGCTGAAGTAGTTGCCACTCATGCATATTGTGTAGTCATAGACGTCGCGACAGCCGTTGGCCGCATGAACATGCTGGGTCCACGCCAGCAGCATACCGACGAAGAGCAACTTTAGAAGCGACTTCAGGGCACTCGATTTCAACATATTATTTTCCTTTCGTGCAATGCGTTGTCATTCAATGGGTTTCTTAGAGGAATGGTGATGCGGAAGAGTAACTGCGAACTGCCTCCTTTCGGTAACTGGGCGATGCGAGGAAAGGCGCGGTGGCGAGCTGAGCTAAAGGGCAGCGCGAGATAGCACGTCCTGCTGTCCCTTCTCGTCCAGTTTCCCGATCCATGCATTTTGCACCCGGCCCCTCTCGTCTACCAGCAACAAGGTGGGTGTTGCATGCACTCCGATGGAGTCAAGTTGTGCAGAAACCACCTGCATAGAAGGCATCTCTTCATCCTTGACGAAGGCCTGTGCCTCCGCCTGGGACTGCGGAAGTACAGCCACGACCTTTACTTTTCCCGCAGACCTTGCGAGGAGATCTCTGTAAAATGGCTCACTCTCCTTGCAGTAGTGGCAGGTAGTAGAAATGGCAAGGACCAGTGACTTAGTCTTTTCGGGGAACCGCACTCCCGGCAGCGCAACTGTTTTCCCGATGAGCGCACCTGCCGACATGTCCGGCTGCTTGTGAGTGCCAAACTCATTGCGCGCCATTGCGCCCAGGAACACCAGAACAGCAACTATGACCGCTACATTGCTAATATTTTCAAGACGTTTCAAGAGTATCTCCGGGTCAGTCCGATCAGGACGGCAGGAGCACGATGGTGCGCATCACAAGCGCGCGCCTGCCGAGTAGGTGTTCGCATGATTGCTTCTGTAGATTGCGTTGTTAAAGGCCACACGCGAAACTATGAGACCGGGGAGGTCTTTGACGTATTCGGGTGCATGTATCCAACCCATCGGAGTCCGGGCTAGTTACTCTTTTCCGAGACAGGAGTAATATGCTCCGTCGTCGAATAACCTGTCAATGAATTTCTGAACTGCCTTTTCAGTGGCGCTTACGATCGAAACACGGTCCGGGCAACCCACCGAGCATCTTCACTGACCGGGGTCAAAGAACTGCTCTCGCGCTCGATCGTGGCAATGACCACTAGGCAGTCCAATTGCTCCATCGTGAAGTAGCGGGGCATGAAGATCGCCGGTCACGATGTGACCACCCTCCAGACGAGAAAACTTGCACCTGAATCAGAGCATTTACGTGTTCGTTAACCTACAGTTAGAAGGCGACGTGGACGTCTTTGGTTAGGGGGGTCTGGTCGGAGGCAGGGCCTACAAAGACTTTGTAGTCTCCCTGGACGTGGTCCCAGTCGTCTTTTTGCTCATTAAAGATGGAGACGTACGCGGGCTTGATGTCGACGCTCACGGTCTTCGATTCGCCTGGTGCGAGGGTGACACGGTCCCAGCCGATGAGGCGTTTGTAGTGTTCCCCGGCACTCGGCGGAAGCATCACGTAGACCTGGGCGATCTCGGTTCCTGCTCGGCTGCCAGTGTTCTTCACAGCGAAGCTGATGTTGTGGTGCATGAGGCTGACCTTGAGATCGGAATATTCATACGTGGTGTAGGAGAGTCCATGGCCAAAGGCGAAGAGCGGCGTCTTGTGCTCGGACTCGAACCACTTGTAGCCGACGCGCGCGCCCTCGGTGTTGTAGTCCACATCGAAGGGCACGATTTCGTAGCGCCTGCGTTTGGATTTTGAGCCGGGCTCGGGAGTCACGGGCTGCGGCTTATTGTCGATGCCGGTGACGGTGGGGTGGGGAAGATCTTCGTCGCGGGCGGCGAAGGTGACGGGCAGTTTGCCCGACGGATTTACGTCGCCGAAGAGCAGGTTGGCAATGGCCTGCGCCCCGCCGATGCCGGGGTACCACGCCTCCATGATCCCCTTGACGTCGCCGGCCCATGGCATGGATACAGGGCCACCGGTTTCGAGCACGACGATGGTGTGCGGATTGGCGGCGGCAACGGCGCTCACGAGCGCGTCCTGATTATTGGGCAGCGACAGGGTCGCGGAGTCGCGTCCCTCGCTCATCCACTGGTTGACGAAGACGATGGCGACGTCGGAACCTTTGGCGAACTTCGCGGCTGCGGCGGGGTCGGTGCCGTCGTTGTATTCAACCTTTGCTCCGGGGACTTTTTCACGAATATAGCGGAGCGGTGCTGACGGGAAGTATACGGGCTGGCCCCAGACCGTGGCGTTATGTCCCGGAGTTCCGATGGCGTTGCCACCCGGGGAGTCGACCTGAGCGGAGCCTCCGCCCGAGAGGGTGCCTACATCGGCGTGTGACCCGATAATGGCGATGGAGTGGACGGCGTTGGTGAGGGGGAGTTGGTTGTCGGCGTTCTTAAGGAGGACGATGCACTCTTCGGC
>DASWUZ010000231.1:0-29205 GCA_036401395.1 Acidisarcina sp. | reverse complement strand
TATTCGGCGACCTCGATGGCCAGCGGCGCGGCGTCAATCAACTCGTCGTGGGCGAGGCCGGCGAGCGGGCAGCCCGTGACGTTGCGGACAACGTCTCCGCATGCCCCCTTAGGCGAAAGCCCGACCGCAGTCAGCGCCTCGATGACCTCCGGTAGAGATTCAATGGTGAGCCAATGCAGCTGGATATTTTGCCGGACGGTAATGTCCGCCAGATTGCGCGCGTATTTCCGCGTGAGACCGCCAATCACCCGCAACTGCTCCGCGTTCAGAATCCCGTTGGGAATTCCAATCCGCATCATGAAATATTCGGTGGCAAGGCCCTCGCCGCCCTTGCCGCCGGTGGCCCCCACGCCGTCGCCCTGGGTGTAAATGCCCCACCACTTGAAGTAAAGCGACGCCCACTCCGGAGTGACGCTGCCGCGGCCTTCGCGGGCAAACGCGCGCACATCGTCAAATGCGTCCCAGGGATTCTTGGCCAGCTTCAGGCGCTCCGACCTCTGGGCTTTGGTCTCTTTTATAGGTACTGCGTTCGCAGGTGCTGCGTCAGGCATGTTTTTCTCGGATTAGTTTTGGCGACTCAGGAGATGCAATTACTTGAAATGAAAAAGCCCGCTCAGGTTTAGGCGGGCTCGCTCGGAATCTGGATGGTTGGAATTGCTAGAAGTCCAGCTCACACAGGCTCGCGGCGACCGCGCAACACCGCGTGCAACACTTCATCGCCGGGATCAATTGCTGGGGCATACTGCGATTCTAAGGTCGCCCGAAGAGCGGGGTCAAGGCGGAGCGCAAATAACTGGGCCTCCCGACCTGTTGTCAGGATCACGAGAAAGCCCCGCCACTTGCTGTCCGATTCGAGCGCCGGATTGACGCCTTTCCCCGGGTGATTGAAGTAATAGGTACCACCAGGTCGCCGCGCACGGTCGCTTCAGACCACCTGAACGTTGACTCGCGAAGCCACATGTTGCACTCTGCATTCACGCCGGATGCACGTCATTATTCGTCGCCAATCCAAACAATCAGTTGCGAGAGGGGAAAAACCTTGATGAAGAAGTTCTTCTTAGTACCAATCCTTTGCCTACCCATGCTCGCCCTAGGCCAGGCTCTAGACTCCTTACAAACAGCGCCCGAGAATCTCTAACCAGCCAGCGCTCCGCCAATGCTGGGCATTCACTGGGCGCGGGACTTCAACCCCTCCGGGCGACTAGCAGAGGCCCGTGCGCGCAGAAGTCCCAACATGATCAATCACGGCGGAAAGATCATGCCTGACGCGGTTACCGAAGCGATCTTCTGGGGAACAAGTTGGCCTGGATATTCGGGCGACAAAATCACCGGCATGGACACTTACTACACCGGGTTCAGCAACTCAAACTATGCGAAGACGTCCGATGAGTACACCGGCACCAACGGTCAGGTAGGCCCGACCGTCACCCACAAAGGCCACGTCATAGACGGCTCGCAATCCGCGGGCGGCGGCAGTACTGCGACGATCCTTGCCGAGGTCTGCAAAGCCATTCCCAACCCTGATACCAGCGGCAATGCGTACTATGCCGTCTACAGCGATACCCCGCGCGGCAGCGCCGGATATTGCGCATATCACAGCTACGGTACCTGCGGTGGCGTCGGTGTACAGTTCGCCTACTTCTTCAAGCTTGACGGGGACGCGGGCTGCGACCCCGGTGACACGTCTGGCCTGCACTCCCAGGGTCTGGCTGCAATTGCTAATGTCAGTGGCCACGAGTTATCTGAAGCACGCACCGACCCCGCGACTCCCGGCGCGTGGTATGACGCCTCGGGGAACGAGAACGGCGACAAATGCGCCTGGACATTCAATGTCCCACTGGTCACCTTCAGTAACGGAAGCATGTGGAAGATCCAGGGGGAATGGTCCAACGCGGCCTACACCGCCCGCACAGGCTATCCCAATAGCTCAGGTCAAAAAGGCTGCCTCGACGGCCACTAAACCGAAGTCATAAGTCTGACGGAAGGCCACTCGCGGTAGAGTGGCCTTTTTTTGCATGATGAAACGGTCACGGTTTCGGAAGGGCCATGGCTCCAGCCGTGCCGTAAAGCCTCACAAGTTGGAAGGGCTTCCGGCTCCTGAGGCAATACTTTCAGCTCTTCTGTTTAATAGGTAATCGACAGCAAACCGTGTTGAGGCCGGGAAGTAAACCTCGCGCAGTAACTCACGTTCCAAAACCGAAGCTCAGCGAACAGCGTTATTCTATAGTTGGCGTCCAAGCTAAAAGAGCGACGCCGACTCGACAAAGACCCGCCAAAAGAAAATGCTGAACCGCGACGAGAAAATACCGGCGATCAAGCTATCCATTTTCCAATATGGGATAGCCGCGGTGCTCATGGTGCTGATCTTCGGCCTGTGGAGGCTGCAGGTCCTCGGTGCTGCCAACTATAAAGAGCTTGCCGAAGAAAACCGCATCCGCAAGGTCCCGATCCTCGCACCGCGCGGCAAACTCTTCGACCGCGAAGGCCGCCTCATCGTTGACAACTACCCCTCAGTCTCGTGCTTTCTGGTTCGCGAACAGGGCCACGACATTCGCCCCGATCTGCCGCTCATTGCCCGCGGACTGCACATGACCGTCGACCAGATCGACGCCATCCTCAAGCATTACCGCCTTGCGCCCAAGTACCAGCCGCTGCCCCTCAAGCAGGACATCACCCCCGACGAGGCTGAGTTTATCGAGGCGCACCGAGACGAGTTGCCCGAGATAGAAACCATTGACGAACAGCGACGCCTATACCCGCGCGACGGGTTCGCGGCTCACTTGATCGGGTATGTCGGCGAGGTCAGCGAAAACATGCTCGAAAACGACCCTCGCTACGCCTACGACGAGCCCGGCGACGTGGTCGGGCAATCGGGCATAGAGCAAACCTACGACCAAGTACTTCGCGGGGAAGACGGGTCGCGAGACGTAATCGTCGACAGCCACGGCCGCGAAGTGGGCCAGGCCGGCAGCGAACCCGCCAAGCCCGGGCAGGCGCTGCACCTGACCATTGACCTCGACCTGCAGCGCGCGGCCGAGATTGCCCTGGGAGACAAGAGCGGCGCGATCGTCGCCATGGACCCCCGCAACGGCGAAGTTCTCGCCATGGTGAGCCATCCAACTTTCGACCCGAACGCCTTCGCCGTTCGCATCGGCCGCGAGGAGTGGAACCGCCTCCTCACCGACCCAGAGAAGCCGCTGATGAACAAGGCCATCCAGGACCAGCTTGCGCCCGGCTCGACCTTCAAGATCATCATGTCAGTGGCCGGCTTGCAGGAGGGCGTCGCCCAAAATCTAAAGGTCAACTGCCAGGGCGGCGGGACTTTTTACGGTCGCTTCTTCGCCTGCGACAAGCACCACGGCACCGTCGATATCGAACACGCGATTCCGTGGTCTTGCGACACCTACTACTACACCCTGGCTGAAAAGCTCGGCATCAGCACCATCGCACGTTACGCGCACGCTCTCGGGATCGGCAGCAAGACCGGCATCGACCTCCCCAACGAAGCCGCGGGGACCATGCCCTCAGAAGAGTGGAAGATGAAGAATTACCACGAAAAGTGGTATGCCGGAGAAACCATCTCAGTCGGCATCGGGCAAAGCTCGATCGCCGTAACCCCTCTGCAGTTGGCGCGCGCTTTGAGCGGCATCGCCTCCGGTGGCGTGCTGCAGCGCCCGCACATGGTCATGCCCGGCGAGGTGCCCGCTGAATATCACCAGGCGATTCTCGATACCTTCCCAGGATCGGGTGAGGCGAACCTCCCGCTAACTCCGGAGACTTGGGAAACGATCACCAACGGCATGTGGAACGCGGTTAATGGCCCCGGGGGTACGGCCTTCGCCGCTCACCTTGAAAACATCGACTTCGCCGGCAAGACCGGAACAGCGCAAGTGGTTAACCACAGCTTTGCGCCCGACAAGGTCTCCGCTGAGCGCGCCACTCGCGCCAACTCCTGGTTTGTCGGCGTCGCTCCCCGGCGCAACCCCGAGATTGTTGTTGCGGTGCTCTGGGAGCACGGCGGGTGGGGGTCCGGCTCCGCACCGATGGCGGCAAGCGTCATCAACGCGTACGTCACCAAGCAGCGTCGCATCGATAACAATCTCGCACCGGCCAAGAACGCCGCTCCTGTAGAGGTCGGGGCTCTGTGGTCAGGTTCGGAGGAAGCCCCTCCGCAAACTCCCCTTACGAGCTCGACCCCCCCGGCCGCGCCAGATCATGCGAGGATCAAAAACGCCAGCTACCGCGGCGGGCACTTCTTTCTCGATCCTAAAGGTCCGGTGCCTAGGGCTGCCGGCAACTCGAAGGGGCCGGGCGATGCTTCGCTTGAATCTGTTGCCGTCAAGAATCGCGCCACTCCGAAACTTACCGATTCGAAACTGGCAACTCGGGAGCACACTGTGAAAAAGCTGCCAGCGGTGGCGGCCCTTTCAGACTCTGCGTCCTCGTAACCTAACAAGCCGGTCGCCGTTCTTCTCTCAACACCACGGCGACACACCAAGTTACAATTTAGAAATCCGACAGGACCTAGCCATCGCCAAAAAAGCAGTTGCTATCGATATGCTACGGTGCACAATTTGCTACTTGACCCTCGCAGCAGTGGTCCTGGGGTGCAATAGAGCTCCCATGACGAACACCATAGTCTGCCAAGTACACAGTCCGGATGGGAAAGTATCTGCTTTGCTGGTTGAGCGTTATTACCACTCGGCGCTGAATGCTAACCAGTTTTACCTGCTCGTCATACCTAAGGAGCAAGACACTGCGAAAGCACTCAATGACGAGGGCATCGGAGACTCATCTGCTCTCGTTGCTACCAAGGCTCGCCGGGTTGTTCTGAGGTGGCAAGATAGCGGAACCCTCGTAGTGATATGCGACTCGTGCGGTATTGAAGCAATCGACGTCAGCAAAAAGTTGGATCATTTGGGGTTCACAAAGATCATCTATCAAGGATTTTCCAAACACACGGCTTACTCGTAGCTACGAGTGTGAGTCACTGGAATTCATGCATGACTGCGTTCGACACAAAAGCACTCGTTGCTGCCGCCAAGAAGCGCTCCGCGCTCGAGCAGAACATGCCTGCGGTGGCCGCGCTTTCAAACCAGGCAGCTGGGTAAGCTAACCAGGATGCCACGTTTCCTAAGCTTCCGCGACTTCGATTGGCCTCTTCTGGGTCTGGTACTGATCCTCTCCGTCATCAGCGTCCTCGAAATTTACAGCGCAACGCTGCATACCAAGTTCGTAGGCTTCGATCGAATGCAGATCCTCTGGTTGGCTGCCGGACTTGTCGCCATGCTCGCCCTCACCTGGATCGACTACCACCGGCTGATCGAGTTCGTTCACTACGCGTATATATTCTGTATCTTCGCGCTGGTCGCCGTCCTTATTCCGGGAATCGGGACCAAGGTGCTCGGCGCGCGTCGCTGGATCCGGATCGGGAGCGTTCACTTCCAGCCCTCCGAATGGGTGAAGATTATCTTGATCCTGGCGGTGGCCCGCTACTTCTCCAACCTCGCAGGAAAAGACATCACCTGGGCCGATATTTTCAAGGGCATCGCGCTGGTCGGCGTGCCCATGCTGCTGGTCCTCAAGCAGCCCGACCTCGGCACCGCCCTGACTTACTCGCCGATTCTGCTGGCCGGGCTCTTTCTCGGGGGAATCAAATGGAAGCAGGCCACGATCCTGACGCTGTCTGCTCTTATCCTTATAGGTGGCGCCTGGTACAGCGGTAAAGTGCTCAAGCCTTACCAGAAGGCACGGCTCACCAGCTTCACCCACCCGGACGACGACCCTAAAGGCAGCGGTTACCAGATTCGCCAGTCCCTCATCGCAGTTGGGTCGGGCGGCGTACTGGGGAAAGGCGCGACCAAGGGCACTCAGACCCAGGGCGACTTTTTGCCTATCCCATATACGGATTTCATCTTCGCCGCGTTCTGCGAGGAGCATGGCTTCGTGGGCGCGTGTCTGGTTCTGCTGCTATACTTTCTCATATTGATGCGTTTGATTCAGAACGCTCAAACAGCCGCCGATCTATCCGGAACGTTCATTGTTATGGGCGTGGTGGCCGTGATCATCTTTCAGATCGCGGTCAATGTAGGGATGGTAATCGGGCTGATGCCGGTAACTGGAATCCCTTTACCATTAATGAGTTACGGGGGTTCTTCGGTACTCTTCACGTTTCTGGCTCTGGGCATGGTTATGAACGTCCGGATGAACCGTTTCGTGAACTGAGCACCGCCGGCCCGCAAGTTTTGCACGCTAGATTTAGCCCGGCGCTTCGCCCAGTCGCGACGCCCCGGTAGAAGGTTAGTACAGATTTCAATATATTCAGCCGGCCAGGTAGATCACCGGGTCGGGCAGGATTGGGAAATGAAGACGCACAGAGGGGTAACGACCCGGCCACATCGGATGGCTGCAGCGGTCACGAACTCTTTGCGCCCGAACTCTTTGCATCCGGATAGCCTCCAAAAACTAATGCAAGCCTTCCGTGAGCCCTCCATTTGCGCCGGTTCGTTCCGTCGCAGGTCGCCAGGCCTCCTCACACGAAGAACGGCAATCCCTCGCTTAGCCCCCATCCTCTCCGGACCCCCGGGAACGGAAGTGACTCCGTTCTGATCTGCCTCGCTGGTTTGCCCACCCGGCTGAGGCCGGCGGCAAGAGAGGCAGCATGTCAAAGGAAATATGCATATCCAGCACGCCCCATGAGACGCGGCTGGCAATACTCGAAGACGACCAACTCGCGGAAATCTACTACGAACGCGAAAACGAATACACCCTCGCCGGCTCCATCTATAAAGGCCGCGTAACCCGAGTCCTCCCCGGCATGCAGTCCGCCTTTGTTGAGGTTGGACTCGAACGCGACGCGTTCCTCTACGTTACGGACTTCCTTGAAGAGCAGGGCGACTCCGCCGACTTTGAAAAAGTTCCAGGAGGCGGTGGCGGTCAGCGCCGCGAAGCAGCCCCGCCACTGGCCGCTCCGCCAGCCCCGGATCGTCTACACAACAGAAACGGCGAATCAGGGTCCGAAGAGCCCCGTTCTGACTCCCGTTCTGAGTCTCGTCCCGATGCCCGTCCAGACGGCGACCGCAACCGCGAGCCAGGTACTCGCGAACCAGCTCAGCAGCGTTCCCGCGGCCGTGGCCGAAACCGCGGGCGCGGTGGCGACCGTGGCCAGAATGCACGGCCCGACCCCGCAGCCCATGTAGCTCCCGAGCCGATTGCGGTTCCCTTCTCGGCTCCTTTCATCGAACCATTCGATTCAGCCAGCTTTGCCCCGATCTCCCACACCTCCACCAGCGAAACGGCCTGGGACGATGGCTCTCCGCAGGTCGCATCCGAATTCCCCGCACCCAGCAACGTAGATGAAGAGTCCCCGGAAGGTACCCGCCGGTGGCGCGGTCGCCGTGGCCGTCGCGGTGGTGCGCGTATACGCGATCCTCGCGAACAGGAAGCCGCCAGCGCGCCTCGTCCCGCCCAGCCCGCCCGCCCGGCGGAATTGCCTGCCGCATTCTCTGAGTCCGAGCCAATCCCCTATAGCGCGCCCTCTATCAACGCGCAACGTTCGGCCCCCCCAGCGCCGCAATCAACCACGTCCACCCCTATAGTCCTGCCCGGTGAGTCGCTTTCGAAGTACGGGCACGCCCCCTCGACCGCAAGTCAGAGCGGCGCACGCCCAGGCTCGTCAGTCGTCCAGAAATCACCGGCGACCTTCGGCATCGCCCCTCCCTCGACGCTGGTTGAAATCCCACTTTCCTGGGACGGCAGCGGTGCCCTGCCGGGCGAGACCATCAACCGCTATCGGAAATCGGAAAATGCCCCCGCCCCTCCCGTTCAACCTCGTGCTGAGGAAGAACAGGCTAGCCCTGGCGCGGAATCGATGTCTGCAGAGCATTCGGCCACGGCTGAACGAGAGCGCAGCTCCGATGTGACTTCAGAGCAGTCTTCCGCAAGCCACCAAGCCGAACCTGAAACCCACGCACCCGAAGAGCCTGAGCAGTCCGTGTTCGAAACTGCATACGAGGCGCATCAAAAGACACCCGCCGAAGAGACGCCCGAGCAACAGCAAGCTTCACACGAGGCCAGCCACTCATCGAAGGAAGGCACGACCCATCTCGTTATCGAGGAAGAAGAAGGCACGGAAGAAGAAACCCAGGTAAATGAGGACGTGACCGAAGAGGAAATGACGGAGGAGGAATTGACCGATGAGGTCACTGAATACGAACCTGAAGAGGCCTCCGCCTCCCACCGCGTCGACCCCTCGGCCCCCAGCGAATTCCGCGTCGCCACTCCCTTCATAGAGGATGAGGCAGAGGAAGAGCTAGAAGCGGAGGAGATCGAAGCTCCCGTAGCGTTCCACTCCGTGGCACCGGAAGAGGTCACCACGCACGAAGAATTTCAAGGGCACGATGCGAACGCCGCACCCTCGGAACAGCACACCGCAGAAGAACACCAGGCAGCTCTGGAGCACTACGCCGCTCCGGACCTAAGCGCGGCGACCGCGCCTCACACAACCCCTGAACAACGCGCAACGCCGGAGCGTAACCCAACTCACCAACCTCCTGCCAAGCCAGAAAGCTTCTGGAAGGCAGTAAAGGAACTAGTAACCGGCCATTCCTCGACTCGTGACGAATCCTCAAAGCACGAAACCGGAACGCGCCACGCAGAGACCCTTCCCGCGATGGCCGCTTTCGCACACGACGGACCCGAGCAATCCCTCACTGCCGCCTACGAAGACAAAGAGGACGAGATCGCCCGCGCCCACGCCGCCGCCGAGCAAAACACCCGCGAAGGCAAAGAACCCGAGCCGCTCTCATCGCAGATGGAGCAAGCGAACCTCCATCTGGGTCAGCAACCGACCGTGGACTTGCAAGCCCAAGAAGATGACTCCCACGAAAAAGGCTTCGCCCCCGGCTCAGGCCTCCTCGAGGAAGAGACCATTGAGGACGAGGAATACGACTACGAGCCCATGCACGGCCACTCCGACGAGCATGATCTCGAAGACCTGGAAGAAGAGACCCTCGACCATCAGGGCGTGATGCTCGGCGAAGTGGTGCGCGAAGCTCACCTTGAACAGCGGGTGAAGAGCAACTTCAACGCCGATAACGAGAGTGAAGAGGGCAGCTACGCCGAAGATGCGTCGGGCGGATTTACCGAAGAGGACTTCGACGGGCCCGGCTCTCAAGCGACAGACGAAGAGGAAGGTGATGAGCCCCTCAACGTAGCAGCCCCCACGGATTCTCGTCGCGATTCCAACCGAAACGGCGAGAGAAGCGCGGGAGGCGGTCGCGCCCCCTCGGACCGCAGCCGCGGCAGAGGCCGTCGTCCCGGCCAAGGCGGAAACGGAGGCAGCCGCCGTCAAAACACCCAGGCGTCCGACCTGCCCGTCATCAGCGAACTACTCAAGCAGGGGCAGGAAATTCTCGTCCAGATTGCCAAGGAGCCCATCGCGAAAAAGGGCGCGCGCATCACTAGCCACATCGCGCTCCCCGGCCGCTTCCTGGTCTTCATGCCCACGGTGAACCACGTCGGCGTCTCGCGAAAGATTTCCTCCGACGAAGAGCGCCAGCGCCTCAAGCAGATCCTCATCAGCGAAAAGGGCAACGCTTTAGGCGGCTTCATCGTCCGTACGGCCGCCGACGGCGCCAGCGAAGAAGACCTTCGCGCCGACATCCGATTCCTGCTCAGCCTGTGGAGCGAGATCAAGCAGCGCTCCGACGAAGCCAAGGCGCCGGCCCTCATCTACCACGACCTCAACCTCATCGAGCGCGTGCTGCGCGACCAGGTTTCCGACAACTTCTCCGCCATCTGGGTCGATAGCGAAACAGAATACGAACGCATCGTCCGCTTCCTGCAGCGCTTCCAACCGTCGCTCGTACGCCGCGTCAAGCTCTACACCAAAGAGACGCCGCTCTTCGAACACTTCGGCATCACGGAAGAGATTTCCAAGGCGCTGAAGTCTAAAGTCTGGCTCAAATCCGGCGGCTCTATCGTCATCAACCAGACCGAAGCCCTGGTCGCCATCGACATCAACACAGGCAAATTTGTCGGCAAGACAACGCGCCTCGAAGACACCATCCTCCGCACCAACCTCGACTCCATCCCTGAAATCGTGCGCCAGATTCGCCTGCGCGATCTCGGCGGCATCATCGTCATCGACTTCATCGACATGGATGAGCGCCGCAACCGCAACCGCGTGATGCAGGCGCTCGAAGATGAGCTGAAGCACGACCGCGCCCCTTCAAAGGTCCTGCAATTTAACGACTTCGGACTCGTCGTCATTACCCGCAAGCGCGTCAAGCAGTCACTCGAACGCACCCTGAGCGTGCAGTGCGAAGTCTGCACCGGCACGGGCATGGTCAAGAGCCCGGTCACGGTCTGCAACGAGATCTACACCGAGATGCGCAAGATGTACCGCACCCTCGAACGCAAGGACGTCATGTTGCGCGTTCATCCCGAGGTGGTCAAGGCGCTCAAGGCCGTCAATGGCCGCTGGCTCAACGAGCTCGAAGAAATGACCGGCAAAACCATCATCGTCAAGAGCGATCCGGCCCTTCACCCCGAGCAGTTCGACATCCATTAGACCCGGCCTCAAAGCTGGGACTAGCAGGAAAACGGGCAGCAGCCATCACGGTTGTTGCCCGTCCTGCATGCGGGAACTACCCTCTGATCGGAGCCAGGGCCCCAACAACGTCGGGCATTTGTTTCATCAAATTTGCGCCAGCGTGAGAAAAAAAACCAGCCTCGCGACAGAATCAAATATTCACAATGCGTGTCCAAGTACTTGAGGGCGCTCTTGCGCGCCGCTCAACGTCGAAATCTACAGAGATACGAGGCCCTTATGTTTTCCAGGTATCATTGCCGCCGTTCGTTGACGAAGCGCGTATCGGCAGCTCTCTCGATAGCGGCCCTTTCCGTTGCCGCCTTCAACCTGTCTTTGTGCGCAGTGGCACAGACTCAACAGGACGCACCTAGTTCAGGATCAAGCTCCGCGGACTATGCATCGCTTCTCAGTCCCGACGCAGGCGGATCAGCTTCTGCATCAGCCTCGCCGAGCCCGCAATATGGCCGTCGCTCCCAGCAGCAGTACGCATACCACAGCTATAGAAGCCACTTCGCTGTAGAAGCCGGCGGGGGCTTTACCGCTCCCGTACTCGACACGGATACAGAACAGACCTGGGGCTGGAACGCCACTGCCGGTGTCGGCTATAAAATCGCACCTGACCTCGCGATCATGGGCGAGTATCAATTCGTGCGCACGGGCATTCCCGACGCGGTGCTCGCCGCGGTTGGAGAACCCGGCGGGAACGTTCACACCTGGTCTCTGACCCTGGATCCGGTTTTGACTTACAAGAACACAGGCTCCTGGGGAGGCTACATCACGGGTGGCGGAGGCTTCTACCGCAAGCTTACTTCCTTTACTCAGCCGGTTGAAGCGATAGGTCAGTATTGCGATTTCTTTACCTGCTACCCGTACTATTACACGACGAATGTTGTCGTCAGTCATTACTCCAGCAACCAGGGTGGCTTCAACATCGGCACGGGCCTGACCTTCGGCGGTTGGAATAGCGGGAAGTTCTATGCCGAGGCGCGTTACACCTGGCTCGACACGCCCGGCCGCGCCACCGAAATGGTTCCAGTTACATTCGGCTTCCGCTGGTAGCTACAGAACCAGTCTAAGCAGATCGAGCAGAGCGGGAGCCAAGTGGCTCCCGCTTTGTTCTTGGAGTCATATATCTTGTCGCTGTAAGAACTCCAGGAGCTGCACTCTTACCATTGAAACCCAAGCTGATGCATGCGTAGCAATCCACCGGCTAAGACCGCGAGTGGACTTAGGGCGGTCAAGGTAATCTGATAGGCCAGCGGCTGCTTCCCTCTAAATTGAATTGCGCTCAGCGCTCCGAGTACCAGCACCACAATTGCCAGCATCAGCGCGTGTGTCAGTGGATTCCGCGACACAGGAATCATCCGGGCCGTCACCCAGCCGCCAAGCATCGCATAGGCCGCGCTGAAGGCCAAATTGGAAAGCATGTAAGGCAGCCGCGGACGCTCCCCCTCACTTACAAATCCGGGAGCCGCCTTAGTCAGCAAGACGGTGGTGACCATCACCAGCGCCGCCATAGTTACAAAGCCAGCCAGAATTGCCAAGAAAGACAAAGCTATTGCAGACAGAGTGGTCATACTCCCGCCGGAACTCCGGCATAACTCAGGACGGGCCCACTCACATTAATGCCTGACAAAGGCAATTACACCCCCACCGGAAATGGCTTAGGCGAAGACTCGTCCGGGTTAGCGCCGCTCCTGAAACGCTCAAAACGTCCCTGGAATAAAGACAGCAGCCCCGTGTACCAGTAACCCACCACAAACAACAGCAGGAACGGCACGGTAAAGTAGTTTTCGTTGGCAATGGCATACCAGATGGTGGCAGCGAAGTAGCAGCCAATCAGTAGCTCTATCCACGGCACGATTCCAAGCCGCTTGCGGTACTTACTCGCCGCCGAACGCTCGCCTTTCTTCTTCACACTGTACTTAGGCGTGCGCTTGAAGGAGCTTTTTATTCCGAGCAGCGCCTCAGCGACTGCCTTGGTATTCGTCACGGTTAGACCAATCCCCAGCGACATCAAGAACGGCAGGAAAAGAAAGGTCTTATACCAGCTCTTTGGATAGAGCACCCGCTGAGAAACCAGGTAGAAAGATGAGATAGAAAAAGTCGAGGCCAGGAAGAGCGGCACGTCGATAAATAACATCTGCATCCAACCCTGATAGAACCGGATCACCATCGCCGGCATCAGCAGAGTGGACAGCACCACCATAAGCGGGTAACTCAGATTAGCGGTGAGGTGATAGAAGGCCTCGAGCTTCAGATGGAATCGCAGGTTACTCCTGAAAACCCGCGGCAGCACCTTCATCGAAGTTTGGATCAGCCCCTTGGCCCAGCGCGCCTGCTGCGTTTTAAAGGCCGTCATCTCAATAGGCAGCTCAGCCGGGCACTCTACATCCTGTAAATATTTGAACTTCCAGCCAGCAAGCTGCGCGCGATAACTAAGGTCGGTGTCTTCGGTAAGCGTATCGTGCTGCCAGCCGCCGGCATCGTCGATAGCAGTCCTGCGCCACATTCCGGCCGTTCCGTTGAAATTGAAAAATACATTCGACCGCGACCGGCCGCCGTGCTCCAGCACAAAATGGCCATCTAGCAGAATCGCTTCAACCTGGGTGAGGAAACTATAGTCGCGATTCAAATGCGTCCAGCGTGTCTGCACCATTCCAATACCCGGCTCAGAGAAATGGTGGATCACTTTCATCAGCCAATCGTGCGGCGGCACAAAGTCCGCGTCGAAAATAGCTATGAACTCGCCCGTCGCCACCTTCAGCCCGGCATCGAGCGCGCCAGCCTTGTAACCGTACCTGTTCGTCCGGTGGATATAGCGGATCGGATGTCCCATCGCTTGATAGCGCTCTACCAGCGAGCTAGCCACGAGTACCGTCTCATCCGTGGAGTCATCGAGTACTTGTATTTCAAGCTTGTCGGGGGGGTAGTCCAGGTGACAGATCGCGTCCAACAGCCGGTCTATTACAAACTGCTCATTAAAAATCGGAAGCTGCACTGTTACACGCGGCAGCTCCGCGAAGTGTACCGGCGCTTCACTCGTTGCATTCTTCTTATTGTGAAAATAGAGAAACACAAGCTGATAACGATGCAGCCCATAAAACGCCAGGATGACCATCACGATGAAGTAGGGAATTAGCAGGGCGGTATCGAAAGGGTTCCAACTATATAGCCCTTCAAACGTCCTATCACCGTAGTGCGTCTTGAGGTAATGAGTCAGGCCATGTTGGGCGGCAAGGGCCAGGGTCTGTGCCGAGTGTGCTGTCGTACCCCAGAGCGCGCGTCCAAAGAAAGCGCAGCTAAAGGGAGCCCCTACTACGGCAGACTTGGGGATGGCCAGAGATAAGAACAGAGAGGAGCCTCCCAATCAGATCAACCCATCTGCCTCATTGTACGTGAGCTTATATTCAGCCGGGCTGCCATCGTGTCTGGTATCGTCACCGCAGCATCATCCGGAATTTTCAGGTTCATATCCTGTATCACTTCACTCAAGGGCCTGATCTCTGGCCTGAGTTTGCTCTGATGTCAGACAATGCCCGAGTATGCGACCCACGGTATGGAATTAGATGCTGCCCCGTTGGGGCGCGCAGCGATGCGCAAGGCGACGCTGCGGCTCATCCCACTGCTGGCCCTCGGCTACGGCTCGGCCTTCATGGACCGCGTCAACATAAGCTTCGCCGCTCTACAGATGAACCGTGATCTGCATTTCAGCAGCACGGTCTACGGCTTCGGTGCCGGTCTCTTCTTTCTTAGCTACGCTGCATGCGAAATCCCCTCGAACCTATTGCTGCTTCGCTTCGGCGCGCGGCGCTGGATGGCCCGCATCATGCTCACCTGGGGCATCCTCGCCATCGCTATGATGTTCGTAAGGACGCCGATCCAGTTCTACATTCTGCGCTTCTTGCTGGGAATGGCGGAGGCCGGATTCTTCCCAGGGGTAATCTTCTACCTCATGCAATGGTTTCCCGCAGAGATGCGCGCCCGCACCATCACTCGCTTTTATATTTCTTTGCCGCTGAGTTCCGTTTTCATGGGTTCGCTCGCAGGCATGTTGCTCAACCTGCAGGGCAAGCTCGGCCTCGCGGGCTGGCAATGGCTCTTCCTGGTGGAGGGGCTGCCACCGTTGTTTCTAAGCGTGATTTTTCTGCGTTATCTGCCAAATGCGCCGGCAGATGCGAAGTGGCTGACGCCAGGCGAGTGCAGGTGGATCGAAGACTCGCTCCGCTCTGAGAACATGGCCATCGCTGCTATCGAAAGCCCGGCAGTCCACGCCCGAGGAAAGCTGGGCATCCTGCGCGACCCGCGCGTCTGGCTCATGGGGGCGTTTTACTGTTGCATGCTCGGCAGCAGCTACGGCTACTCCTTCTCAGCGCCTGTGCTGATCCAGCGGGTCACCGGGCTCTCGGCCACAAGAGTGGGCTTTATCGTCGCCTTGACCGGGCTGCTCGGCGCAGCCAGCATGCTGCTCAACGGCCTCCACTCTGACCACGTGCGGGAACGCTACTGGCATGTCATCGTTCCCTGCCTCACAATGGCCGCGGCCTTTCTCGCCGGCGGATGGTTCCAGATAGCAGCCATCGCGCTTCCGGCTTTTGCCCTCATCGTGATCAGTTATAACGCCATGCAAGGGCCCGTGCTCGCCTTGCCCGGCGAATTCCTTCACGGTACTTCAGCGGCCGTCGGCTTCGCCGCCATGAATATGGTCGCCATGTTGGGCGGCTTCGTAGGGCCTTACTGGATGGGTCTGGCGCGGGACCGTTTTGGCGACTATCGCTACGGGTTGATGATGCTTGCCCTGTCGATGGTCGCCGCCGCATGCATCATGCTTTATATGCGAAGGGAAGCAATCAGGCTCAGCCAGAAGCAGGCAAGCATCTCAATTTAAGAACATCGTCGTATAAAGCGTGTCGCGCTGCACCGGCTTGAATCCAGCGTCGCGGATGACACGCCGGAGTTCTTCCTCGGTCGTGCTATTGGAGGTGCCGGCCGCCCGCACCACGTTTTCCTCAAGCATCACCGACCCGACATCGTTGCCGCCGAACCGCAGGCCCAGCTGGAGGACTTTCAAACCCTGCGTCACCCAGCTCGATTGCACGTTTTCGATATTGTCGAGATAGAGCCTCGCAATGGCTAGTACCTTGAGGTATTCGACGGAAGTCGCCTCGTCCCAGCCGCGGCCGCCGAGGGCTGTGTTATTCGGCTGAAAACTCCACGGAATAAACGCCGTAAATCCGCCCGTCTCTTCCTGTAAACGCCGCACCACCTCGAAGTGGTTGACGCGATGCTCAAACGTCTCTCCAACGCCGAACATCATTGTGGCGGTGGTCCTCATCCCGAGCTCATGTGCCGTGCGATGCACGAGCACCCAGTCGGCGGTCGAACACTTCAGGCGGGCAATGCGGTGGCGTACTTCGTCGTCGAGGATCTCGGCGCCGCCGCCGGGGATCGAATTGAGGCCGGCGTCGCGCAGGCGCATGATGGTATCGCGGACGGAGAGGTCGCTGTACTCCGCTATAGCGAGGATCTCGGAGGCGGAAAAGCAGTGCAGCCAGATGCCGGGGAAGCGCTTCTTGATGCCGCGCAACAGGCGTTCGAACCACTCAATCTTGAGGTCCGGATGCAGACCGCCCTGCATCAGCACACCGGTGCCGCCCATCTCCAACGTTTCGGCGATCTTGGCGTAGATGGTCTCGAAATCGAGGATGTACCCCTCGCTGGCCATCTTGCCTTTCAGCGGCCGGTAGAACGCGCAGAAGGTGCAGTACTCCGTGCAGAAATTGGTGTAGTTGATGTTGCGATCGATGATGTAAGTGACCACACCCTCAGGGTGCAGTTTGCGGCGAAGCGCATCCGCCTCCATCCCGAGGCCGATCAAGTCATCGGAATGGAAATGATCGAGCGCCTGCTGGCGAGTCAACGACATAATCCAATTCTAAGCCTGGGAAGGTGGGTCGGCTAGACGTGTGTTTACCGGATGCGTTTCGGCGCGGCTTTTGTAAGTGCAGTGGTGAAAGAGCAGAGGCTGCAATCCTGGCTCCGCAGGAATTGACAGGAAACGGCCCACGATTTAGGGTAAAGGCCAGATGCAGATTCGCACCCATCATCGTCATCCCCACCATCACCACGTGACGAGCGTGTCGGCGGACTCTTCCGGACTCTAAACAACCGGGCATCAAGAGAATCATAGAACCCGCCGACGCGACCCACGCTGGCGGGTTTTTTGCGTCTGCCGGGCCGACGAAAGCACATCAAAGCGCAGCCTCAATATCCAAGCGCAGCCACATATCAAAAGAGAGACGGAGCGATGACTGACAGTACGGAAAATAAAATTGACTTTGAAAAGATGGAAGGCCTCGTCCCAGGTATCGTGCAGGACGCGAAGACAGGGGAGTTGCTGATGGTGGGTTTCCTTAACAGGACCAGCTACGAGAAAACGCTGGAGACTGGTTTCGTCACCTTCTGGAGCAGGACCCGCCAGAAGTTGTGGATGAAGGGCGAAACGAGCGGCAATCGTCTCCGCATAATCACTGCAGCGACAGACTGCGATAACGACACACTGTTGTTTCGCGTCGAGGTTGAGGGTGATGGGCTGGTTTGTCACGAAGGAACGGTGAGTTGCTTCACTCGCCCTATTGCTTTGAAGGCTCAAGAAAAAACGGAGGCCGCCAATGTCTGAGCCTGCCAACAAGCTTCGCCTCGGCATTCCCAAAGGCAGTCTGCAAGATGCAACCATCGCGCTCTTTGAACGCGCCGGATGGAACATTTACGCCAACGGCCGCTCCTACTTCCCGACCATCGACGACGCGGAGATTGAATGCATGCTGATCCGCGCGCAGGAGATGGCACGCTACGTTGAACACGGAGTGCTAGACGCCGGGTTGACGGGCATCGACTGGGTCGTCGAAAGCGGCCTCGACGTCATTAGCGCAACCACTCTTACCTATGCCAAGCAGAGCCGCCGCAAAGTTCGCTGGGTGCTTGCCGTCCCTGAGGATTCGAACTTCAACCGCGCCGAAGACCTCGCCGGCATGACCATCGCTACCGAGCTCGTCGAGGTAACGAAGCGCTACTTCGCCGCCAAGAATGTTCCAGTCAAGGTCGAGTTCAGCTGGGGCGCGACCGAGGTCAAGCCGCCTACCCTGGCCGACGCCATCGTCGAAGTCACGGAGACGGGCAGTTCGCTTAAGGCTAATCGCCTCCGCATAATCGATACCGTGATGGAGAGCGAGACCCACTTCATCGTCAACAAGACCGCATATGAAGACCCCTGGAAGCGACAGAAGGTCGACACGCTCGCATTGATGTTGCGCGCCGCAATCTCAGCGCAGGGTCGCGTGGGCCTCATGCTCAACGTGGAAAAATCGAATATCGAAGCCGTTATCGCGGTCTTGCCGGCTTTGAACTCGCCCACGATTTCGGCGTTGAGCGATAACGGCTGGGCCGCGGTGAATACCATTCTCGAAGAAGAACTCGTCCGCGAAGTGGTCCCTAAGCTTAAGGCCGCCGGTGCAACAGGAATCGTCGAGTACCCTCTGAGCAAGGTCGTACTTTAGCGTGACTGGAGAGCTGCTGCAATGAAGCTGGCAAGAACGACCGGTCGCGGAGCCAAAGAGACAGAGCGTCTGCTCGTCGCCCTTGAGCGCCGCGGCCAGCGCAGCGCGTCAGACGTGTTTCCCATAGTGAGGCGCATCGTCGACGCGGTGCGCAAGGGCGGCGACAAGGCTTTGCGGCGGTACTCCGCGAAATTTGACGGCTTATTGCCACAGTCGCAGTTACTTATTGAGAGGGATGAAATGAAAGCGGCGTGGGAGGGCACGTCGCCAAACATCCGGCATGCCCTCGAAGTAGCTGCGAAGAACATCCGCGAATTTTCCGAACAACAACTGCCAGTCGCGTGGAGTTGTTCACCCATTCAGGGCCTGGTGACAGGTCAGATTATTCGCCCCATCGGCTCGGTTGGCTGCTACGTGCCTGGGGGTAGATACCCGCTCCCCTCGACCATGCTCATGACCGTCATCCCGGCTCAGGTCGCCGGTGTGGAGCGCATAGTCGTCACCTCGCCAAAGCCGGCGCGAGAGACGCTCGCAGCCGCATGGATGCTGGGCGTGACCGAGTTTTATCGAATCGGCGGAGCACAGGCCATCGCTGCTTTGGCCTACGGAACGGAGACGATCTCGCGCGTCGATAAAATCGTCGGCCCCGGCAACGCATACGTGACGGCCGCCAAACAAATGGTCGCCTTCGACTGCGGCATCGATATGCTCGCTGGTCCAACGGAGATTGTAGTGACCAGCGAGACTGGCGACCCGGTTGCCATTGCCTCAGATCTCGTAGCTCAAGCAGAACACGATCCGCAGGCGGTGGCGGTGCTGGTCACGACACAAACGGCGCTGGCAAGCGCTGTGCTCGCTGAGGTAAAGCGGCGAGTTCAGGCAAATCCCGTCGCGAAGGAGTCAATTCGTAACAACGGCTGTATCTTTATCGCCGCTTCGGTCGATGAGGCGCGCGAGATCACGAATCGGCTGGCTCCGGAGCATCTCACGATCGACAGCGAGACAGACCTTGCATGGGTGAAGAACGCCGGCTCTGTTTTCATTGGCCATCACTCGCCGCAGCCAATGGGGGACTACGTCTCGGGGCCAAATCACACCCTGCCCACGGGTGGACTGGCGCGGGTCCGCGGTGGCCTCAGTGTCAACGACTATCTCAAGGTCATCACAGTGCAGCAATATTCAGCGGCGGCGCTCACTAAACTCGGCCCGGCGGCGATCACTCTAGCCGAAGCCGAGGGCCTCACCGGTCATGCAGAGGCGATTCGCGCAAGGGGCATCCATGGCTGAACTAAAAGTAGCGCCCGCGCCGCGCCCGGCCGTAACCCGCATGATGGAATATCATCCGCCCCTTGGGGAACGCGAAGGCCTGCGCCTCGACTTCAACGAAAACACGCTGCAATGCTCGCCGCGCGTCGTTGAGGCGTTGCGAAACATCACTGCCGCCGAACTCACAATGTATCCGCGCCGCGAGCCCCTTGAAGCACTCGTCGCCTCGCACCTGCAACTTGACCCCGCGCAGGTGCTGCTCACTAACGGCGTCGATGAAGCAATCCACATCATCTGCCAAACCTACCTTGACGTCGACGACGAAATTCTATTTCCCGTTCCGACGTATTCGATGTACGAGGTCTACGCCAGCGGGGTTGGCGCACGCATAGTAAAGATTTCAGCAGCGGCCGATTTTGCATTTCCCTTCGAGCGCTTGCTGGCGGCCATCACGGAACGCACTAAGCTGATCTTCATCGCCAATCCCAACAGCCCCACGGGCACCTCTGCGTCCCGCGCTCAACTGCTGGAGATCGCGGAGCGGGCACCCCAGGCTACAGTGCTCGTCGACGAGGCGTACTTCCATTTCTTCGGCGAGACGTTGATCGATCAGATAGGGACCGTTCCTAACCTGATCGTCACGCGGACTTTTTCGAAAGCGTATGGGCTCGCGGGGCTGCGGCTGGGCATGATCTCTGCCTCGGTTGAAATCATGCATTGGCTGCGCCGCGTCATCTCCCCCTACAGCGTCAATTCGCTGGCTCTCGCGTGCCTGCGCCCCGCGCTCGCCGACGAAGAATACCTGCAGTGGTACGTTGCCGAAGTGATCGCTGCGCGCGCACAGTTTGCTGCTGCGCTGACTGAGTTCGGCATACCGCATTGGCCGAGCAGTGCAAACTTCATCCTGCTCAAAATCGGCGACAGGCACAAACAATTCGTCGCCGCAATGCGCGCGCACGGAGTCCTTGTGCGCGATCGATCGATGGATGCGGGCTGCGCAGGATGCGTTCGCGTTACGGTCGGCACTCGCGAACAGACGGCGCAGGCAGCGCCCGCTGTAAAAGCGGCACTGAGTGAAATAGGCTGGAGGAGAGATGCCTGCTAAGCACGCTGCGAAGAACGCATCCGTGTCACGGCACCGCCAAGCCGCACCCGTCTCAGGCCCGGAGCCGCGCACAGCAACCATCATCCGCAAGACGACAGAGACGAAGATCGCCCTGAAGCTCACCATCGAAGGCGGCGGAACCTACAACGTACGCACAGGAATCCGGTTCTTCGATCACATGCTCGAGCTCTTCACCCGTCACGGCGCCTTTGACCTTGACCTCACCTGCGATGGCGATCTCGATGTCGACCAGCACCACACCATCGAAGACGTCGGCATCGCGCTCGGCGAGGCATTCGATCAGGCCCTCGGCAACAAGAAGGGCATTCTCCGCGCCGGATACTTTCTGATGCCGATGGACGAGACCCTCGCCATCGCTGCGATTGATCTCAGCGGGCGGGTCGCATGCGTTGTAAAGACAAAGGTCACGACGCACCTCGTTGGGGACCTGCAAAGCGAATTGGTGGAAGACTTTTTTGAAGGCTTTGCGCGCGGCGCGAAGGCTAACGTCCATCTTAAGACGATGTACGGCCGCTCCAACCACCACAAGGTCGAGGCACTCTTCAAGGCCTTCGCACGCGCGCTCCGAGTAGCCTGTTCGCGCGACAAGCAGCTTGGAGAAATGTTGCCCAGCACGAAGGGACTGTTATGAGGGGGCTCCCGTGAGGCGCGCCCTTTGAGCATAGCCGTGATCGACTACAAAGCCGGCAATCTTACGTCGGTGATGAAGGCGCTGCACGCGCTTTCGGCTGACGCTTTTGTCACGGCCGATCCGGAACAGGTACGCGGCGCAGATAAAATTATCTTGCCCGGCGTGGGCCATTTCGCTGCCACTTCGTTGCTCGCCGAAACAGGTCTCACTGAGGCGGTGCGTGAAAGCATTGGGCGAGGAGTTCCTTTCCTGGGCATCTGCGTTGGCTTGCAATGGCTCTTTGAAGGGAGCACCGAGGCTCCCGGCGTTCCCGGTCTCGGCGCGTTTGCTGGGATGTGCGAGCGCTTTGAAACAAACATGAAAATTCCCCACGTAGGCTGGAACTCCCTAAGCATCAAGCCCGGGTCGCGGCTGATGGCCGGGGTCGAAGAGGGCGCGTTCGTCTACTACACCCACGCCTGGAAGGCCCCTGTCGATCAAGCCACCGTCGCTGTTACAGATTACGCGGGATCCTTCACCGGAGCCATTGAGCGCGGCAACATCATGGGCGTGCAGTTCCACCCAGAGAAGTCGGCAGCCCCCGGAATGCGGGTGCTCGCCAACTTCGTGGAGATGTAAGCCCATGCTTACCAAACGCATCATCGCCTGCCTCGATGTGAGAGCTGGCCGCGTCGTCAAAGGCGTTCAGTTCCTCGATCTGATCGACGCCGGCGACCCGGCTGCGCTCGCCGCACGTCACGCCTCCGCTGGCGCGGACGAAATCGTGCTGCTCGACATCACCGCCACCCACGAGGGCCGCGGAACTCTGATTGAAACCGTAAGGCGAACTGCTCGCGAACTCTTCATTCCCTTCACCGTCGGCGGCGGCATTCGCACGGCTGACGAGGCGGCAGCGGTATTCGACGCGGGCGCGGACAAGATCAGCATTAACTCCGCCGCCATTGCCCGGCCTGAGTTGATCGACGAAATCGGACGCAGCTTTGGCGCACAGGCGGTCATCGTTGCCATCGATGCGCGAAGAGCAACCGGCGGCGACCAACAGGCCCTTGACCCCGTCGGCGACGCCGAAGTCTTCGTCAGCGGAGGCCGCACCAACACCGGACGCAAAGCGATCGAGTGGGCCCGTGAAGCCGAGGCCCGCGGCGCGGGAGAAATCCTGCTGACGTCAATGGACGCCGACGGGACCCGCAACGGCTTCGATTGCCAACTTACCGCGCGCGTCAGCGAAGCTGTTTCGATCCCCGTCATCGCATCGGGAGGTGCGGGCAACGCAGCCCATTTCGCCGACGTCCTCATCACCGGCAAGGCGGACGCCGCACTCGCCGCGAGCATATTCCATTTCGGAGTAGCCGATGTCCGCGCCCTCAAGCGAACACTGGCCCAGGCAGGAATCGCCGTGAGGCTGCCATGCTGACCGCGTCTCAGGAAATCCCGCAATGCTAATTCCATCGATCGACCTCATGGGCGGCCGCATCGTCCAGCTCGTTCACGGCGAGGAACTCAAACTTGCCTTTGATGACTTCGAATATTGGATCGAAAGATTCTCAGGCTATCCGTTAGTCCAGCTCATTGACCTGGACGCGGCCATGCGCCAGGGCGAGAATCGCGGGCTGATTCGAAAGATCGCTGCAAAACTTCCCTGCCAGGTAGGCGGAGGAATCGCTACCGCCGAGACCGCCCATCTGCTGCTCGGCGAGGGCGCGAAGCGCGTGATTCTCGGCTCGGCGCTTTTTCAATCCACCCAGCTCGATCCAGCCACGCCACGGGCATTGGTAAACACAGCCTTCGCTGCCGGCCTCGCCGAAGCGATCGGCCTCGATCGCATCGTGGCCAGTGTCGACACAAAGGGCGGCCGGGTCGCCATCAAAGGCTGGAAGGAGCGGGTCGACCTCACCCCTCAGCAAGCCATGGCGGCGCTTGAGCCGTACTGTGCAGCCTTTCTCTATACCCACATCGACAAGGAGGGCACTATGCAGGGCTTCCCGCTTGAAATAGCCGAGCAGTTGCGCCGCGCCACGAGGCGTCAGCTCATCGTGGCGGGCGGTATCCGCGAACAGGCTGAGATAGACTCCCTGGACCGCATAAACGTGGACGCCGTCGCCGGGATGGCTGTCTACACCGGCCTTCTAAAGGCTTAGGCAGGCGTCGGCCTAAGAACGCGTTCGATTATCTGCGGAACCAAGGCCAGCCTCACGTCACTATGGGAACAAAATATGAACTAAGTTTGAATATCGCTGACATTCGTGTAGGCGAGGTCTAGAATTTTCTCCATGACAGGTTGAACCTGCCTCGATCGAGCGATCGGGAGGCACACCAATGCACCATATACAGCGAGTCCACGCGTCAGCGGCACACATTGTCGCAGTAATGTTCGTTGCGACCCTGATATTTTCCCCGGTTGCCAATGCCCAGCTTAAACCTGGATCCGCCCCGGCGGACAAAACATTGGACGACGCCGCACCTGACCCTGCACCCGCCCTTAGAAGCAGGCAAAATCCAGCCAAGCCCGCCTCTCTCGATTCTGCCCCTGAACGGCAGCGCTCAGAGCCGGAAGAATTGGGCGATCTATACGTCGTGCGCCATCGCTACCTCGATGCGGTCAGCGCATACCAGGCGATCGCAGGCAATTCGCCCATCATATGGAACAAGCTTGGAATCGCTTATCAGCACCTGTTCAACATCCAGGCCGCGAGGGGCTGTTATGAGCATTCGCTGAGTCTCGACCCCAGGTATCCTGAGGCGCTGAACAACTTCGGCACCGTGCTGTATGCCGAGCGAAATTACAGCGGCGCGGCTCGCTACTACAACCGCGCGCTTAAGCTATCGCCCCACTCCGCGGCCATCTACGCAAACCTGGGCACGGCCCATTTTGCCAAAGGCGATTACAAACGCGGAGCGAAGGCCTATCGCGAAGCCTTCCACATCGATCCCGGCGTGTTCGATGAAGAATCCAGCAACAAAATCCAGGAGCCAGGCTCGCGAGAAGCACGCGCGATGCTCAGCTTTCATCTGGCAAAGTTCTATGCCGGAGCGCGCATGAACGACCGTGCGCTGCAATGCCTGCGGGATGCACTCGACAATGGCTTTCGCGATAAGAAGCGGCTGATGGCCGACGAAGAACTCGCCGAACTTCGGGAGACTCAGGGCTTCCGCCAACTGCTGAGCGACCAGGGTCTGACGAAAAACCTGCGCTGAGGACCCTTTCGCGTTGCCCGAGCAGTTTGTCGCTCAGGCCTACGAAGGCGTGCAGAGCGCAACCCGCTTTAGCCTGGTAGTCCGTTGTACATTCGAACAGACGCTTCTGATCTCGAAGAGGACTGCCGAATGCTGCGTGTGGGTATACCAGACTGGGTCGATCCCGGCCTCTTGCATTTATTTCCAGACGGCATAGAACTGGTAAGCGTCCCGGCCAGGCCGGCTGCTAAAATCGCCGTGGATTTTTGGGTCGCGCCACTCACTCCACATGCGGCGTCCGAAATGGTGCAGTACCTTGAAGGAGTAAAAGTTGTGCAGTCGCTGCTGGCGGGCGTCGACTGGCTGCTGAAGGTCGTGCCTGCCGGCTCACAGGTTTGGAGTCCGCAGGTATGCGACGCTCAGGGCGTACACAACGTCGCGACCGCGGAGTGGGTGATTGCCGCCATTCTTGCCTCGCTGAAATATATGCCATTCTATGCGGGCCTGCAGGCTGCGGGCGATTGGGCCAGCCGCAAGGAAGCTGACCAGGCCTATCGTTCCCTGCATGACATTGCCAAGGCGCTGCACCCCCCGGTGCTGGTCGAGGAGCTCGCGCGAAAGCGCGTTCTTATTGTGGGGTATGGCTCCATAGGCCGCTCGATCGAAGAGCGCTTGATGCCCTTCGATGTTGAAATTATCAGAGTCGCTCGAAATGCCAGGCCCGCCGTCCCGGGGCCAGGGGTCGAGCCTGTCTCTGCCCTCAAAGCGCTTTTGTCCGGCGCGGATGTCGTAGTCCTTATCGTCCCGCTCACTGCCGAAACCACTGGAATGATCGCGGCCGAAGAACTGGCACTGATGAAGCGTGGAGCGCTGCTCATCAATGCCGCGCGCGGGCCTGTGGTCGCGACCGACGCGCTGATCGAGGCGCTGCACTCGGGGCGCATTCGCGCTGCGATCGATGTCACCGACCTGAACCGTTACCGGAGGGACATCCGCTTTGGTCCGCGCCCAACCTGCTCATCACACCGCACGTCGCGGGATCGAGTCCGCTCTTTCTTACGCGCGCGCTGCGATTCGCTGCGGAGCAGGTTACGCGCTACCTCGCCGGGCAGCCGCTTCACAACATCGTCAGCGGCGACTACTGATTCTCAATGATGCGTCCATCTTTTAGTCCGATGCGGGAACGAAGATCGAACGCATCGAGTCGATCTGCTCCGCAGGGCCAGTCATCTGTAGAGTCAGACAGTCATGGCCGGGCTGCGACCGCAGTACATAGGTAAGACTTGAGCAGCAGACGCGTTCAAACATGAATGAAACCGGTAAGCGCATGGGCCAAATCACTGGAGCCTTCAAACTCCAGTTCCAGGCCATCGGGAAGAGCGGCGATACGAGTTGCTCGTTGGAGGAAGGTCTGAATCTCCGCCCTTCGCTCGCGCAAGTCCGGCGGCGGCAAGCTGCATATCGAGGGTCTAGTCGGTTGATTATCTTCGGTTCTTTGAAGCAAAGAAACGTTCATATAAAGCTACCTCCAACTGTAGAAAGCGCACTCTCATTTCGTTGAGACGGAGGGCTACTTGATGATGGCGTTATAGCCGTCGGCGAGGAGCTTCTGGCGCATGGCGTTGGCTTCAGCGCGGGTGGTGAAGGGGCCGATCTGAACGTGGAGCAACTTGTCTTGCGGCTCGGTGTAGGCACTCACCCTGTAGCCGCGCTTGCGCAACGCGGCGATGAGTGCGTCTCCATCTGCGGTGCTGGAGACGGCGGCGATCTGGACCATGTAATCGGGAAAGGCCGAATTGGCTGGGCTGCGTTCGGGCCGCGCTGGCGCGGCGGGCTCTTCGGTTGCCGGTAAAGGTGGTTCAAGCCCTGCGTTGGGTGAGGGGAGTGCGGGTCTCTTCGTTGACCCGGCTTGAGGTGGAGCGATCAACGCGGAATTGTGGGGGACTGGATTAGCGGCAGATGAAGCAACTGCGGCGCGGCGGTCCTGACCATCGGCCGACGGTTTAACGATCTGAGATTCGCTCTGAGGTTGCTGGTCTGAAGCGATAACACCATCCACGGCAACGGGGACTGCTTTCGACGTGTGGGTTGCGGCTGCGGTTGAAGCAGGGATGTATCGTTTACCGACGGAGTAGCCGAAGCCGAAGAAGGCGCCGCACAGAATGACCAGGCCAAAGAAAATGCCCAGGAGCGAAGCCATTCCGAGGGTGACTTCTGGATCGCTTTTTGGCTGGTCGTTGCGATCAGGGTCGGAGTCGACGTCAACCATACTTCTCATCGCTTGGTTGTAGCCTCCTGCGGCGTTGGAGATTTCGGTATTTAGTTCGAACCCTGGTCTCACAGTCGAGACATGGGTTACGTCCTGTCCGGCCGCTCTACGGCAGTTCCTTAGGCGCGGGTGGCGCCGCGGTTGCGCCGGTGATGCCACTCGTGAACTTGTTCAGGATGCTGAGCAGTTCCATCGGCAGCGGGAAGATGATGGTGGTGTTCTTCTCTACGCCTATCTCGGTGAGCGTTTGCAGGTAGCGCAACTGCAGCGTCATCGGCTGGGTCGCCATGAGTTCGGCGGCCTCGACCAGCTTTTGCGCAGCGCTGAATTCGCCCTCGGCATGGATGATCTTGGACCGCTTTTCGCGTTCCGCCTCGGCCTGCTTGGCCATCGCGCGGAGCATGGTCTCGGGCAGGTCGACCTGCTTCACCTCGACGCTGACGACCTTCACGCCCCAGGGCTCTGTGCGCTGGTCGATGATGGTCTGGATGCGGGTATTGAGCGCGTCGCGGTGCGAGAGCAGGCCGTCGAGTTCTACTTCACCGAGCACGGAGCGCAGCGTGGTCTGGGCGAACTGCGACGTCTGGTATACGTAGTTGGCGACTTCGATGACGGCGCGGATGGGATCGAGTACGCGGAGCGTAATGACCGCGTTGACCTTGAGGGTGACGTTGTCGCGGGTGATGACGTCCTGCGGGGGCACCTCTAGCACCTCTTGCCGCAGCGAAATGCGGACGATCTGGTCGAACGGGCGGAAGATCAGGATGACGCCGGGACCCTTGGGCTGGGGCAACACTTTGCCGAGGCGGAAGATGACGCCGCGCTCATATTCGCGAAGGATCTTGATGGAGTTGAGCAGGTAGAGAACGACGATGGCGATTACAACGAGAACAGGGATGCTGAGTCCAAGAATGCCCATGTTTGCGGGGCCTCACTGAAGAGCAATTCTACAGGAGACGATGACTTGGCTGTTTGCGCTGCGCTGTTGCGCGCAAATCGATACCCGCCCGATGCGATGATGGAAGCGGGGAGCGGTAGAGGCCTCACGCGATCGGGGGAGAGATGACCGTCGGAACGTTGGCTCTACTGGCTTTCTCAGGGTCGGTAGTCAACTTCGCTCTCGCTATTCGGATGAGAAAGCTTGCCGTGTCCGGTGGGACCGCTGCCTCCCAGTCCAACGTAGCAATCGGGCCGAACACGCGGGCCGAGCAAAAAAGGAAGAGGATCCGGCTGGCAAGCTGGCTCGCATTTGCTGCGGGCGCCTGGCTCCTCGGCGCGGCGGTATTCTTCGAAGTGGTTGGGTTCAGGCAGTGAGTGCGGGCCCGAGCCTATGCTGCGAATTCGTCGGCGCAATGCGGATGAATCGAGACCGCAACCGTTCCGCAGAAAGCGGAAACGATGGAGCACCCGGACGGGCCACGGCTGAGAAATACATCTCTCCACGGCGCACCGCGGACCACCTGTGTAAGTGGACGCGACGGGGCGTCGCGTAAAATAGGATGTTTGGGTTACCCTCTCGCCTCGAACCCTCGTAGCTTGCTGGATCATCTAACGACGGTGGGATGAGCGCGCTGATCGCGACCTATTTACTCGGAATCATTTACAGGAACGGAGCTCTCTCTTGGCGGAAACTATTTTTGATGTGGCAATTATTGGTGGTGGGCCGGCTGGATATACGGCGGCGATTCGGGCTGGGCAGTATGGGCTGAAAGTCGCCCTGATCGAGGTGACCGACAAACTCGGTGGGACCTGCCTGCACTGGGGCTGCATTCCCACCAAGTCGTTGCTGTTTAACGCCGAGTTGTGGGACCACCTCAAGCATGCCAAGGAGTATGGCATCGACGGCATCGCCGAGCCAAAGATCAACTGGCCAGCGGTGCTGGCGCGCAAGAACGGCATTATCGCGAAGCACGTGAAGGGCCTCGACTTCCTGATGCGCAAGAACAAGGTGAACACCTTTGAGGGCTATGGCCGGCTGACCGGCCCCGCCAAGGACGGCGTGCATACCGTCGAGGTTTATACCGAGGGCGGCGGCGGCGCGGCGGGAGAGTCGAACCTGGTCAAGGCGAAAAATGTCGTCATCGCGACCGGGTCGGACGCGAAGATGCTGCCGGGCCTCGAGGCGGATTCGCGCATTCTGACCAACATGGAAATCCTCGCGATCCAGCAGATTCCCAAGTCGCTGATCGTGATCGGCGCGGGCGCGGTCGGAGTGGAGTTCGGATCGATCTTCAACAGCTTTGGCTGCGAGATCACCATCGTGGAGTATCTGCCGCGCGTGGTCCCAGCGGAGGACGAAGAGATCAGCAAGGAACTTTCGCGGAGCTTCCGCAAGCGAGGCATCGACATCAACGTCGGCGCCAAGGTCGAGAAGGTGGAGCGAACCAAGGATGGAGTAAAGGTGACGTTCACCGCGTCTGACGGCAAGACCGTGGTCAAAGAAGCCGAGAAGGTGCTCGTTGCCGTGGGGCGCTCGCCGCGTACGGACAACATCGGCCTCGACAAGACCAAGGTGGCGACCGAGCGCGGATTTATCAAGACCGACGAATGGCAGCTTACAACCGAGCCCGGTGTTTATGCGATCGGCGA
>DASWUZ010000230.1:0-14049 GCA_036401395.1 Acidisarcina sp. | reverse complement strand
GAGCGCCCCGACTCTCACCTCCGTCAGCCCGTCCAGCGGAACTCAGGGTTCCTCCGTTCCAGTGACTCTTACGGGAACTGGCTTCGTGTCTCCCCTGACCGTCAACCTCAGCGGGTCCGGCATTACGGTCTCGAACGTATCGGTTGTGAGCAGCACGCAGGCCACGGCGACGTTCAACCTCGTCGCGAACGCCGCCACCGGCGCGCACAACGTGTCGGTTACCACTAGCGGGGGCACCAGCGGTCCAACGCCGTTCACAGTGAACGCCGCCAGCAGCGTACCGACGCTGACCTCTATCGCCCCTTCAAGTGGAGCGATTGGCACGTCGGTCAATGTAACTCTCACGGGGACGAATTTCACTTCGTCATCGCAGGTCAGGCTACAGGGGAGCGGGCTCTCGCAGACCAATATCGTTGTCGTGAGCCCTACGCAAATCACCGCTACCTTCAACATTTCCTCGAGCGCCACGATCGGAGCGCACAATGTCTCCGTTGTAACCAGCGCCGGAACCAGCAACACCATGACTTTTACAGTCACGGCCGCACAAAACGCGCCTACCTTGACCTCCGTTACGCCGAGTAGCGGCGTGCAGGGCACAGCGGTGAACGTGACCCTGACAGGCACAAACTTCACCGCCGGAGCGACCGTGGCAGCCACTGGTAGCGGCATTACCGTGAGCAATGTGACGGTAGCCAGCGGCACTCAGATCACTGCCACTCTCAGCCTTGCAGCGAATTCGACTCTGGGTTCGTCCAGTATTTCCGTCACTACCAGCGGCGGACTCAGCAACACCGTTCCCTTCACCGTCAACGCCGCTGTTCCCACCTTAACCTCGATCACGCCGAATAGCGGCTCGCAGGGGACGACGGTTAATGTGACTCTGACTGGCTCCGGCTTTATCAGTGGCGCCACCGTCGGAGTCACCGGCAGTGGGATCACCGTGAGCAACGTAACCGTCGTCAGTAGCGCTCAGATCACGGCCACGCTGAGTATTGCGGCCAGTGCTACACCCGGCGTTTCCAATGTTTCGGTGACGACTAGCGGAGGAACCAGCAACACAGCGGCCTTCTCGCTAAAGGCCGCCAGCACTTTGCCCACCCTGACCTCGGTGACGCCTTCGAGCGGTGCCAGAGGCACGTCGATAAACCTGACGCTTACGGGGACGAATTTCACTCCCGGGTCGCAAGTCAAACCGCAGGCGGATGGGGTCACGCAGACCAACTTCGTGGTCGTGAGTTCGACGCAAATCACGGTTACCTATAACCTCTCCTCCAGCGTGCCGGCCGGAACCTATAACATCTCGGTCGTCACCAGCGCTGGAAGCAGCAACACACAGCCCTTTACCGTCTTCTAACAGATACTTATCTCCCCGACGCCGACCGGAGCCGTGAGGATACTTACCTGCGCCGAGCCCTGACGGCAGGCGGTTTCTCGCCATCTGCCAGCCTCCAGAAGACGGCAGCTCGAGTCCCGCAGGAAGGCATTGTCGCGGCCTTCCTGGTTAAGAAAGCGCAGGCACTTGCACCTTGGTATATATGCGCCGGAATCTGTGGCGCTATATATATACTTGGCAACAAAGTAACATAGCCCTGAGCGGACACCTCAGTAGTCGAGTCCCCGGGGCCCAGCCAACCTATAGCCCAAGTTCAGCGAGATACATCGGATTGCGTGTCCATTCATACGGACCACGCACCATCAAGATAGAGCGAGTTAGCGCCCAGGGAATTAACCAGCCCACATGAGGTAACACATCTGTCTGGAGATCTCACACGGCGGCGCAGTGCGGGAAGCATTGTCAGAACGCGAGGCTCCTAGCAAAAATGTCAGATGTCCTGGTTGCCCAGGAATGGACGTCCTTCCTACATTCCATTCGTAGTTGTCAAACCCTTGAGTAAGTCCCGATAGTTCGTCAATCTTGTAAGCCCGCAGTTGAGAGACTATGCCGTCCCAACAAACCATAAGTGGGACCAGCGGAATCAAGTAGGTCCATAGCAATCGCTTCCAACGGAAGGGTCTTATGAAGGGAGTTGCAAGGGCGACAAATATGGGCGTGAGCAGCAATGGAATCATCGTGAACAAGCTGCGCTCCGGGGCTTCGAAAATGCAGATCGGCTGACCTGCTCTGACGGCGCCTTCCAGCACTCGCCTCGCATCTACCGGCGGAAAGTGATGGAAGGCATTGAACATGGTGCGTAAACCAATCAACTCAGGCGGTACTCTTGTGGCGTCTACGGGACCAGAGACATAGTGAAGGTTGAGCGGATGCTGTGAGCAGATATCGCGGAACGCCATAAGATTGGGAAACTTGTCGGTTAGGGTAAATTGAGCGTTGATTCCATCGGACGCTAACGCCTCATATAACGCCTGAATTAGTCCGCCTCCACCTGAGCATAGATCGACTACATTCAATGTTCCGGTTTGTTCAATCATCCTTCGCAGTAGCGGTAACGCGGCTTTGTGTAAAGCGAAGCGTACTTCCAAAAAGCCCAGATAGTCCAGGGCCAGGTCGCGAATCGCATGAGGAAACCATTCCAGCTCTTCCAGCTCGAATAGCTGTAACCGGGGTAAGGGCATTTTGTTTTCCAGTCTTCACACGGCACATCGCATCGCGGATGGTCTAGCGGGGTCGGGCGATCAGCGTTTTACGAGGGCCATGGATACATTGACGACTGTCCTAAGTTCGCTACCAAGCCGAGGCTTTTCTATCAGATAGTGCTCCGTGACACAAGTTGAGGGAACCGGTTGTCTCGCGCAGTTCGGAGGTGCAACTGGAACAGAACCGGCAGGCAACCCAATATAAATGCGAACGACGGCGTGTAACTTCGACGCCGATTCAGTAGATCGTCAAGAATATTTCGCCGATTTACCCGAGCGCCAAAAAAATCGACCTCTTCCTGTAGAGAGGCAGTCTTCTGGTGGTAGCAAAAATAGCAGCTGTCGAGCGAGTGTTTAAGAACTCCCATCGCGTATTTCGTAGCGTTCGAGAACAGGGGAAATACCGCTGCACTCATCACAGTTGCGCTCACAAAGCTAAACAGCGCTTTCATTACATCGCGCCTGCGAAGCACAGGAATCGGGACCTGTGCCAGCAGTTCCTCACCCCACACGGTCACGGCCGACACGATGACGCCGGCAAATACGATTCGGTCGACGAAGAGCGCCTCAAATGGCGACAGTCCAAAAACTCGCGCTACTTCTCCCGATAGCAGATCGCTTCGGGTGCAAACAAAGCCCGACAGAGAATATCCAGCAAGGCGCTCTACGTACTTCCGGAGCCAGCGGCGAGTCCGATCTGACGGCTTTCGGAAGCCATGTTCTATCTCCAGAGCAAACACCTGCTCCCGAATGTGACGGAGATCCACCACGCTCGCGGTATCGGGGAGAACAACGATCAAGTCAACATCCGAGACTTTCGAAGCGAAAGCTCGCTTTGCCGAACTGCCGAAGAGAATTACGCTAACCAGAGGAGCTCCACTCGACAAGCGCAATTGTGCGATCGCATCTAGATGCTTCCGAACAGAGCTGTAGGAGTCAGGAGCGATCTCACCATGCGAGAGATTCGCTGCGCGAGGCTCATCCACGCTGCGGTGCACAGCCGCCTGTTGCTCCTCTTTGCTGCGAAGCATAGGGCCATCTTAGTCTCCGTATGTCGACGGGCCATGATCCTCTTATCCGCATCTTCGGCGCCACGTTGTAGTTATCTCCTGCAATAATCTCTGCGTATGACCAGAAAGAGAGAATTACTGGACCCGGCACCGTACGAGTTACCACTTGTTCGTGGCGGCCTGCATCGCCCCACCAACCCCAACGGCGACAACTTAATCCTGACCCACGGAGCGGGAACAAACAGCGACGCCCCACTCCTCGTCGCGCTGGCCGAAGCGTTCTGCGCCGCGGGAATCACGGTCCTCCGCTACGACCTTCCCTTCCGTCAATTGCGCCCCCACGGGCCGCCACCACGCGGCAGCGCAGAGCGCGATCAACAGGGGCTTCGGGCCGCAGTCACCTCCATGCGCCAACAAACCACGGGCCGCGTCTTCCTCGGCGGACATTCCTACGGAGGAAGGCAAGCCTCAATACTCGCCGCCGCCGAACCGAGTCTAATAGAGGCGCTCCTACTCCTCTCCTACCCGCTGCACCCGCCCCAACGCCCCAACGAACTAAGAACCGCACACTTCCCCAACCTGAAGACTCCAACGCTATTCGTTCACGGCACCCGCGATGGCTTCGCCACCATCGAAGAACTCTCCGCCGCACTAAAGCTGATCCCAGCCCCAACCAAACTACTACCCATCCTCAGCGCCGGCCACGAACTCATGACCAAAAAGAACCGCGCCGAGCTATCCAAGTCGGTAGTAGAGACTCTTCGCTCTTTCACTAACCAGGCGGTCCCTTGACAACTCTCCCGTGCGAGCCACCACGGGCCGAAGCGAGCGAGTCAAGCGGGGATTTCATCGAAATGGGCTCGAGCGAGAAGGGAGCGGGAAAGGGGTTGACATGAATCGGGCTCCGGGGCCGAAATGTGCGGTATCGTTAAATGGCACGCCAAAAAAGGGGCACTAAAATGGTTCTATTTTTTTGTCATTCTCGTGCCTGACCGGTAAAGCGCCTTCAGGGGTTAGAGTTAAATCTTCTAACCCCCATGACGGTCTTTTGGGGTTAGAAAAGGGGCCAAATCTAACCTCTATAAAGGCCATTGGGGGTAGAATATCTTCGCTTTGCAGGGCACTTCAGGTCGTTTTTTGGCCTGCGACATACAACATTCTGAGGCTAGAAATAAGCATGCTTTCACGGGTAGCAGACAGCTTATATTGGACCGCCCGCTACCTCGAACGGGCTGAACACACCGTCCGCATGATCGACATCAACCAAGGGTTGATGCTCGACAAATCGCGCACCTCGACCGAGCGCCGCTGGCTCCGGGTCCTCGAAGCGCTCGGCAATCCCAAGGACCTCAACTGGAACGGCGATGCCGACGAACTCGCTTATTGTCTATGCTTTGACGCCACCAATGGCGCCTCCATTACCGGCTGCATCATCGCCGCCCGCGAGAACGCCCGCCAGGTCCGCGAACAGATTTCGACCGAGCAATGGCAGCGCCTGAACCGCCTCTTTCACGACGTAACCACCCCCCGCCAGCACGCCCGCTCCGAGACCCTGGTCGCCGAGTTTCTGCCCTCGGTAATGGATGGCCTCCACCTCTTCCAAGGCGTTACAGACACAACACTTAGTCACGGCGAAGGCTGGCAATTTCTCCAGATTGGCCGCTCCATCGAGCGCGCCTCGGCCACCGCAACTTTGCTCGAACTTTACCACCGCGACGTCTCTGGCGAGCACGAAGACGAGATCGACGGCTACGAATATCTGGAGTGGATTGGGCTGCTCCGCACGTGCATCGCCTTCGAGGCCTACTGCAAGGTCTACACCGCCGATCTGAGCTACGAACGCATCCTCGAATTCCTGTTGCTCGACCCCGACTTTCCGCATTCGATTCGCTACTCGATCGACGCGCTACAGACCTCGCTGCTCTCTGTCGAACAGGAGAGCCATCGTCAACCAGGAGAAGAACTTATGCGGCTGTCGGGCCGCCTCCAGGCCTCGCTTAGCTACGGACAGATCTCCGAGATCCTTGAGCGCGGGGCAGGCACTTATTTGCGGCGCATCATCGAGCAGTGCTCCCAGATCCACCGCCTCGTATACGAGGTCTACATCCAGTATTCGGTGCAAACCGCACTGTCCCTCTAAGACGAATCGCTGATTAGAAAGGCGTTAGATGATTTTCTACTCAATACGGCACCTGACGAAGTTCCAGTATGCCGAACCGGTGAGCGAGATCGTGATGGAGACGCGCATGCACCCGCGCAGCGACAGTAACCAGCGCTGTCTCACCTTTTCGCTCTCAGTCAGCCCCCGCTGCCGCGTCTTTTCCTACCGCGATCACCTCGGCAACAACATCCACCACTTCGATATACCGGGCAAGCATTCGCAGCTGGTTATCGTTGCTGAATCGCTGGTGGAGCAGGCCCCTTTGCCGCTGATTCCATTTTTTTTAGCGCCTGATGCCTGGAAGGAACTTGATCACCTGGTCAGCGAAGGCGACTACTGGGAGATGCTCTTGCCGAGCGAGTTTGCCACGCAGTCTCCTGCCCTGCTCGAACTGGCCAGCCAACTCGAAGTGACCCGCCGCGACGACCCTCTCATGCTGCTCCACGAGCTCAACACTCGCATCTATGAGTGGTTCGAATACGTCCCCAAAAGCACCCGCGCCGACTCCCCCATCGACGAAGCGCTAGTCGCGAGAAAAGGCGTCTGCCAGGATTTCGCCCACATCATGATCTCGCTTGTCCGCGGCCTGGGCATACCGTGCCGCTACGTGAGTGGTTACATGTACCGGCGCAGTCAGGACCACGACCGTTCGACGCCGGACGCTACTCACGCATGGATTGAGGCTCTGCTGCCGCACCTCGGCTGGGTCGGATTCGACCCAACGAATTGTCTGGTCGCCGGCGACCGCCACATCCGCGCGGCCCTCGGCCGAGATTACGCGGATGTGCCGCCGACCAAGGGCGTTTATCGCGGCGTGACAGAAAGCGAACTTTACGTTGCCGTCCGGGTCAACGGCTCAGAGCAGGTACCAGCGCTCGATCAGGACATGCCTATACCTGAGGACTGGTCCATTCTCGTAGAAAAGGCGCAAGCGCCACCCGCACCGGCCGAGCCACTGCTGGCTCTGCAACAAGCCCAGCAACAACAGCAGCAGTAGCGCATTCGCTGGTTGATCTCGGTGGGAGCGATGCCTGGGTCGCTGGTAGTGAAGCAGCGCCGGGACACAGATGGGTTAGAAGGGGAAGCGGATGCCGAAATTTGGGAAGCGGGGCATCTGGCTGATCGGGGTGACCTGATTGCGTCCCGTGGCGCGGGGCATCCAGGCCATGGCGAGGAAATTATCGCGGCCAGTTGCATTCTCCAAGCCTGCATAGATGATCACATGTTTGTCACCAATGTCGATTTCTTTGTTGATCTGAAAATCCAGGCGGCTATAGAAGGGCGCTCTGAGGCCGTTGACTTGAGTCAGGTCATAGATCGGCCGGTCTTGCGCGGTGGATGGACCTATCAGGAACGGAGTATATGGCCTGCCAGTGGAGTAGCCATAGCGGAAAGAGCCTTCGATTTTGCGGGCAACGTGATAAGTGCCAGCGAGATTGGCGACCACAGGGTAGTCATAGTTGCTGGAACGTTCAACGCCATCTGAGCCGGCGAACTTGGCGCGCGCATACGCAACGGTGCCAAGGACCGTACCGCGACTGCGGCTGCTGTGGACCTGTAGCTCCACGCCGCAGGTCTCGCCCTTGCCGGTGCTCTCCAGCGGTAGCCAGGTGAACTGTTGCTCCAGGGTATCTACAACACTGGCCAATGAAAGCGAAGGATACTGCGTAGACACAGGGTAGCTGCGATAGATCTTGCGGTACGCTTCTATACTTGCGCTCTCATGGCTACCCTGCCATAGGTCCGCGCCGAACAGAGTATGGGTCGCGCGAATAGGCGATAGCATCCCATTTCCAGGATAAGACAGCAGATTGATATAACCCGGCATTTGGGCGTATTGTCCAAACGCCGCATGGACCGAAGTACGTGTCGACAGCTTATAAGCCGCGCTCACTCTCGGCGTGGCAGTAGTGTGGTCGTCGAAGGAGAAGTGCTGTAACCGGCCACCCATAGAGATGCTAAGTGCAGTTGCCGGATGCAGAGTCAACTCTAAGTAACTCCCACTCTCGTCTACCATGATGTTATGGGAGAAGGAAGTAGCATCGCTGCGCGCCGGATCCATGGACAACTCGGACTGCTGCCCTGCCGGCTGAACCACGGAGTAGTCCGGCCGCACTAGCCGGCCCGTAGCTCCTACCTTGATCTGGAGCCACTTACCTCGATCACTTTGGACATCATAGCTAACTATAGTAACTCCATCGTGGGTCCCCTCAAGGTACACGGGCGCACCCTCAAATGGAACACCGTGATCGCAGCTAATGTTCTCTGTGTATGGGTTGCTGTGGTCGAATAGCTGATCTTGTTGATGAATGTGCTGCTGTTGTTCCGAGTCGGAAATACTCAAGCGCCCGAGCGACCTAGCCGAGTAAAGATGCTGCCACTGAATGCCATTGGTAGTCCTCCAGCCTGAATACTGTGTGGCAATTGTACTGGTCTCGGCAATATCGCCAGGGCAGGGGTGAATATCTATTGAATCAACCCCGCTCAAACTTAAGACGCTGATTTGGTCATTGCTGGTTGGGTCAGTCGACAGAGTAGTCATCGCGTTGGTGTAGATGGGAACGCCGTTCAACCCGATGTCTTTAGTAAACAAGTTAAGCAGGCTGCGGTGGGCGCTGATGAGCAAGGCGGAGTTACTGCCTAAACGGGTCTGGAAGATGCCGCCCGCGCCGACGATGCCGACATCTCCCTCTGCGTGACGGGACTGCCCATTGAGGTCGCGAGTGCGAATTTCCATGACCGACGACAGCTTCTCCGGATACTTCGCGCTGTAGCCGCCGGTCTGCAACTCCACACTGTCTATTGAAGCGGTGTCGATCATCGAAACCATACCGCCGCTGGTGCCTTCAAGGGACATGTGGTTGATGTTGGGGACCTCGATTCGGTCGACAATATAGAGGTTCTCGATGGGATTGCCGCCGCGCACGAACATATTGTTAGTCTCGTCGTTGTTCGACACCACTCCGGCAAATAACTGCATATAGCGCGAGAAATCGCCATAAGTTCCAGCGGACGAAAGTATCTCACCTGCGGTCGCGTGCTGGGTGAGTCCCGCATTCTGGTCGGCCTGACTTATGGTCGTTCGTACCTGGACGGTGGTGGTCAGGAGCGAGGCGGACTGGCCGGCGGGGAATGCTGCAGGTTCTTTCAAGGAGGCATGCGCCGCTGGAATACCGGGCGTCGCGGAGTTCCCGACGCCGACGCGAGAAGTGACGTGCGGTCTGGACGCAATAAGCGCGGAATCAATCTGGCTGGTAGCAGCTATTGGAATTAGGAATAGGAATACAAGTGAGAGAGTCAATAAGGTGGCCTGCATAGGTGGCTTATCGACCTATGCGAGGGTAAATCTATTCCAAGGATTTAATGGGGATTAACCTAGTTCATTAAAGGGAATTAGCGCGTAGAGATTCCCGAATTAGAGGTCCACCTTCTTAAAAATACGCTCTGGAATGTTTCTAATCAGGAGCATAATAAGCCGCCAGAATCCTGGGAGGTAGACCACGTCCCGCCGATGTTCGATGGCCTTCAATATGCCCCGGCCGATTTGTACAGGCTGGGCGAACAGTGGGCCGTGCGGCAGCTCTGCGGTCATGGGGGTGGCCACAAAGCCTGGCCGAATCGTCAATACATGCGCCCCGCTACGATCGATGCGGTTACGCACCCCGTCGAGGAAGACATTCAAAGCGCCTTTCGATGTTCCGTAGACGTAGTTGCTCTTGCGGCCCCGGTCTCCGGCGACGGAGGAGATCACGGCAAGGGTGCCTTGATGGGTGGCCTCGAAGTAGTTCGCAAGCCAGGTGATAAGGGAGACGGCGGAGAGCAGATTAGTCTGGAGCACCGCCTGTGCGGCGCCGTAATCTCTTTGCGCCGCCTCCTGATCGCCGAGAATACCATGCGCGATCAGGGCCAGGTCGATTCTGCCAAGACTCTGTGCGGCACCAGTCAGCATGGCGGGGTGTGCCGCCGTTTCGTTCAGATCGAGCGTCTCACAACTCACGTCGGTCGCGCCGCGGGTCAGCAGGTCGAGGGCGACAACTTCAAGCCGCTCCGGATTGCGGGCAACCAGGAAGAAGCGCGCTCCCGTGGACGCGAGCAGCCGCATGGTTGCGATGGCGATGCTCGAGGTCGCGCCGAGCACCAGGACGCGCGAGGGGACTCCACGTGGCCCGGTCGACAGTATGGATGGGAGAGCAGCGGCGGAGGCCGCGGATTGGCCGCTCATGGCTTCAGCCATTCCGCGTCACTCTCTGCCAGAAACTTGAACTGAAAGCAGGATCAATGAATCGCGTCAGTTGTTGCCACTGCGGATAGAAGGCCTGAAATTGGGCGGCTGTCATGGTTGCGTCCTTGGCCGGATACATGCGGCCACCGTACTCGAGGGTGATGCTTGCAAGGCGCGAGAGCAGGTCGAAACTGACGCTGGGGCGAACGGGAAAATCGAGTGCAAGGGTGATTCCCGGCTGCGGAAAGGACATCAGACCCGGGGATGGGACGTCTCCGAAAACCTTGATGACGGCAAGAAAGGAGGCCAAGCCCGAGGCGGTGATCGATTTCATTATTTGAACGATGCCGTCATTGGTTGCCGTGGCCGGCAGTACGCACTGGAACTGTAGCAGGCCGGCTTTGCCATATCCGCGGTTCCAATGCTGCACAAAATCTAGCGGATAAAAGAAAGGCTCGTAATCGACGACCGCATCTTTGTGTTTGGCTAGCTGTTTGTTGTAGTAAAGGGTGTTAAATGCTCCGACGGTTGCACGGTTGAGCAGGAACTCCGGCAGGTCGATAGGCAGCGACAAACGCGGCTCAGGCGTCGCCTTGAGAGGGCCCGGCGTTTCAGAGTGGTCGCCGTGCATAAAGATGCCCCGCGCGAAGTTGCGACCCTGGGCCACGCAGTCTATCCATGCGACGGCGTACTCCACATTACCGGCGGCCTTTGAAAGCGCGACGAACTCATCGATGCCTACAAACTTGGTGCCGTCATAGTCGATCGACCGCGAGACGATCGGCCGCAGTTGCACTTCGGCCCACGAGATGAGGCCGGTGAGGCCCATTCCCCCGATGGTGGCTTGAAACCACTCCTGATTTTCCTGCGCCGAGCAAGTCATGCGGACGCCGTCGGAGCGCACCAGTTCAAAGCGCGGGATGTGGCAGCCGAACGTGCCGGCAATGTGATGATTCTTTCCGTGAATGTCGTTGGCGATGGCGCCACCTACGGTCACATATTTAGTCCCAGGCGTGACGGGCAAAAACCAGCCGCGTGGAACGGCGAAGTCAAGCACCTCGGCCAATGTCACGCCAGCCTCGCACCTCAGCAGGCCTGTTTCTGCTTCGAAAGCCAGCAGGCGATCGAGCCCACGCGCTCCCAGCAGCGTTCCATTTTCAAGCAGGCACACGTCGCCATAGCTGCGGCCCATGCCGACCGGGAGCATCTTGGTTTCGGATGGCTTTGCAGGGGGAAAGTCGCCTGACCAGTTGAGCGGCACGAAGTCGGCGGGAAGGGTCGGGTAACGCCCCCAAGATTCAAACCTTGGCCGTGCAGGTTTCGACTTCACTCCAGACTCATTTCGTTTCGTTGCCGTGCTCATAGATCTAATGATAGCGGGGTCCAATGATAGTGGCCTGCGGCGCGGCGGACGTTATGTTGGCGCGGAGTCAGATGGCTGCGGCAGCCGCAACGCCAACCAGTACGAGTCCGAGCAGCAGGCTGACGCGATCGGTTAGCGCGAAGATGAGCGGGTCTTCGTCGAGTTGGCCTCTGGAGGCGAGAAGCCAGACCCGGTTGAGCCACAAGATCAATAGCGGAGCCATCAGCCACATCCTGCCGGGGTGGTGATATAACTGCGCGACCTGTGGATTGCTGATGTAGAAACTGAACACAATCACGGAGGCGTAGGCGCTGGAGGTTCCGAAGCTTCTAAGCTGTTCGAGGTCGCCGATGAGGTATCCGCGTCCGTTTTTTGGTGTCGCTCCGGCGACGCGCAACGCCTCAAGCTCGGCGAAGCGCTTAGCCGTGGCAAGGCTGAGGAAGAAGAAAATTCCAAACGCGGCAAGCCAGGGAGAGATTGGGACCAAGGCTGCTGCGCCGCCTGCCAGCACGCGCAAAGTATATAGGCCGGAAAGGACAAGGACGTCGACCAGCGCGAGGCGCTTGATATAGAGCGAGTAAGCGAGCGTACTGACTGCGTAAATGCAGAGCCAGAAGAGGAACGAAGCCGAGAGCCACTGGGCGCCCAGAAAGGCCGCCGCAGCCAGTCCACCTGCCATCAATATGCCTGTCGCGGCCGATAAATCTCCTGCAGCGAACGGCCTGCGGCGCTTCCTCGCGTGCCGACGGTCAACTTCGAGATCAAGCAAGTCATTGACGATATAAGTGGCTGAAGCACAGGCGCTGAAGCAGGCAAAGGCGAGGAGGCTCCGCAGCAAAGGGTCGCGAGTGAAACCATGAGCCAGCAGGACGGGCAGAAACACGAGGAAATTCTTTGGCCACTGATGCACGCGGATTGCTTTGGCGATAGCGGCCGGCATTCGCCTTCTGTCGATGAATTCACGGCTTGGCTTAAGCCCCTGGCTTCGCAGCCTGCTGCGCAAGATGCCGTTGGGATTCGCGACCATGGGCTCAGCTGCGGCCCGCAGCAGAGGCAGGTCGGGCCCCGCATTCCCCACATAACTAAAAGGTCCGAAGCGCTCTCGAAGGCTGGCGAGTTTGTTCGATCCGGTAAGGTTAGTTTGACCATCGCTGGCCAATACGCCATCGAATATTCGCAGGTGGTCAGCGACGCGCTCGGCCAATGCTTTATCCGCTCCGGTGGCGAGATAGATGGAACGGCCCGCCTGATGCTCCTGCTGTAAGTAGTCAAGCAGGGGGCTGTTATAGGGAAGGCAGGCAACATCGAGGGCGACACTTGACACCACATGTCGCTTGAAGGACGCTTTGCCGCCGATGAGCCACTGAGGAAGCTGGAGCAGCTTCAACGGATGGCTGCGCACGAGGATAAGCAGTGAGTCCCACAAAGTATCTGACTTTACAAGTGTTCCATCCAGATCTACACACAGCGGCACGGCATTTCGCGATGCGCGGCCCACGGCCTTGTCGTTTAGAAACTTGTCCTCCGCACGCTCATCACCCGACAGCTCGCCAATCGGCAGTTCCTCCATCGACGGCAAATCACCTCGGACGCCGAGGTTGGCAGACCCCTGGCCCGGCGATAATACTCGCAATTGTTCTGCTCTCATAAGTTCAGGTCGTGGTCTGTCTGGAGTTTACGGCCTAATGCCTACCGGACATCAAATGGGATGCAGCCGGAACGCTAAAACCATCCCAAATTAGGGCGGAAAAGCCTTACTGGGTGGGGTGGTCGATCAGGAAACCTTTATGATTGGCTTTCCGTCACAGTAAGCTGGTACAACATCGGTTTTGGATCTTGATCCGATGTCCTTCGGTGGCTCCGGCGCACATCGGCGAAGCGTCCTGGGGAGCGCACTGGCTTCGGGGCGCCACACGAGCAGGTCCGATGACGGCGGACGTGGACTGGTCCGAAAGAAAGATTGGGCAAACTCGATGTCTTCAGCGCCAGCAACCCCACCAGTCAGGCCGGTCACAAACCAGCCATTTGCTACTCTTCCCGGTCCTTCTCCGAGTCCGGCCCGATCGAGTCACTTAGTCCGCAATCTCGTCATACTACTGCTTATCGTGGCGCTGGCCCTGGTCATCTGGCGGGTTGCAACTGCCCGTTCCAAGGCGACAGCACAGGCGAATGCAGCGCAGGCGGCTCTTGCCGGACGTCCGATTCCGGTGCAGGTGGCGATTGTGCAGCGGCGGCCTGTACCCATCTATCTGAGCGGCCTTGGCTCCGTGACTCCGTACAACACGGTGACTATTAAGGCGCGGGTCACGGGCGAATTGATGCGGGTGAATTTCAAGGAAGGCCAGGAGGTGAAGAAAGGCGAAGAGCTCATGACCATCGACCCGCGGCCCTACCAGGCCATCGTCGACCAGGCACGCGGTCAACTGGCGCGGGACCAGGCACAGCTCAACGACAATCAGGCGGAGTACAACCGCTACAAGGCGCTCTACAGTGAAGGGGTCACGTCAAAGGAGCAGCTAGACACCTACGCTGCGAACCTGGGCCAGTTTGAGGGTGCGATCAAGTCAGACCAGGCGAACATTGACGCGGCCCTGCTCAACGTCACCTACTGCCACATCACGTCTCCAATAGATGGACGGGTCGGCCTGAGACTGGTGGACCCCGGCAACGTCATTACGGCAAACACTACAAACCTGAT
>DASWUZ010000229.1:0-2994 GCA_036401395.1 Acidisarcina sp. | reverse complement strand
CATCGCGTGCGACGCATATAGGAGGAAACCAACATGACTATGAATTATTACCAGCTCGCCTGCTTTCTCTGGGCCGGGCTAGCCGTGGTCTGGATCATCGGCATGCTGCGCACCAAGTCGGAAATCCGCCGGGGGTCTCTCGGGTCGCGGACCCTTGAAATAGGCCTGTGCCTCACGGCTTTCGTTCTGATCTTTACGCAGCGCTTGCGCGGGGGCTGGCTGGGCGCACCCTTCATACCGAAAAACGACAGCACCGGCACTATCGGGCTGGTTCTCACGGCTCTGGGCGTCGCGCTTGCGATCTGGGCTCGAATGATACTAGGAGGGAATTGGAGCGACGCGCCCGCAATCAAGCAGGGCCACGCACTTATTCGCCGCGGGCCCTATGCAATCGTTCGCCATCCCATTTACACCGGCTTTCTGCTGGGCGTGCTAGGCGTAACGTTCACCATCGGCGAGTGCCGCGGGCTGGTCGCCTTCGGGGCACTTTTTCTGGGCCTATGGATTAAATCAAACATGGAAGAGCGATTTATGGTTCAGCGATTCGGCCCCGATTATTACGAATATCAGACCAGGGTCAAAGCTCTCATCCCGTATATTTTCTAAGTGAGCAGACGGGCAGGGGAACACAAGACAGGCATGAGTGCGCCATTCAATACCTCGTCCAAAAAACGACGGTCGAAGACACCAGAGCGGATTGTCCCAAAGGCTGAGGCTGGCGCCAGGCTCGCGCGAGAGATGGATCAGCATTTGCGCGTCATCAGGCAGAAACTGCGCGGGCCGCTCGAGGCTGAGTTCGCAAGCGGAGGGCTGACGGGCCCGCAGCGCCTAGTGATGGAACACGTTACCCGCCTGGGCGGCGTGAGCCTTAAGGAACTTAGCGCCAACGTCAGTCTCGCGCACAGCACCGTATCCGGGATAGTTGATCGGCTGGAGGCGCGCGGCTTCGTGGTTCGCCATAAGGACAAGAAGGACGGACGGGCGACGGTCATCGAGGCCTCGGCGAAAGTATGCGATTTTCTGTCGAATCGGATGCCCGAGTTGGCCCTCGGCCCATTATTCAAGGTGTTGGACGCGGCCACGGAAAGCGATCGGGCGACCGTCGTCCGCGGCCTAAGGAAGCTGCGTACACTCGTCGATCCGGAACATGCCCGTCAATCAAAAGCTAGTTTATTGGAGCGCTAAAAATATTTGAGAGATATTGTCGATATTGCACACGTGGAACGTCGCACTGATAAGGAGGAAACACATATGCAATATCTGCTACTGATCTACGAGGACGAGAAGCGCTTTCTTACTGGTTACGACGAGGGCGAGTTTGCCGAGTATGGCGCCTTTGGCAAGAAGCACGCCAGCGAAATAAAAGCCGGCCAGGCCCTGCAGCCCAGCGCGGCCGCAAAGACTGTGCGCGTACGCAATGGTAAGGCCGTGGTTACGGACGAGCCGTTCGCGGAAACCAAGGAACAGCTGGGCGGCTATTACCTGATCGAGGCAGACAGCATCGATGCCGCAACGGAGATAGCAGCGGGCATTCCCGGCGGACGCTTCGGTGGCATCGAGGTCCGTCCAATTATGGTCTTCTCTTAAGCTTTTTCGGGAGGTCCGTAGTCTGGTCCAGCCCCGAAAGCTTTCACCGCGCGCCGGACAGTCCGCGCAAGTGGGCGGGTCCGGCGCTGCTTATCCTCATGAGGAGAGCAATGCGCTACATGATGCTCGTCTATTCGCAGGAGAGCGACGAAGTGTCACCCGAGGAGCTTCGCGCAGTTGCGCTGGGGCACGGAGCCGTCATGGCTGAAGCCGCCAATCAAGGCGTCCTTCGCGCTGCCGATCCGTTGCAGCCAAGCGCCACGGCTACCGTGGTGCGCACGCAGGGGGGCAAGGTCATTGTCACTGATGGCCCATTCGCCGAAACCAAGGAGCAGTTAGCCGGATACTATATTCTCGACTGCGAAAACCTCGACGAAGCCGTCGCATGGGCCGCGCGTATTCCCACGTCTTGCCAGGGCGCGGAGGGTTGCGTTGAGGTCCGGCCCATTCGCGAAGTTTTCAAACCAGCCACTTTTTAATGGATGACCTGCGCGCCACCATCGAATCGGTCTTTCGCAATGAGGCGGGCCGCATCATCGCGGGGCTGATTCGCGTATCGCAGTCTTTTGACGTCGCCGAAGAGGCCATGCAGGACGCACTCGCCGCTGCGCTCGTTACGTGGCCCGTTAAAGGATTGCCGGACAACCCTGCCGCCTGGATCACGGCGGCTGCCCATCGCAAGCTCGTCGATTACGCTCGCCGCGAACGGACCCGTCGCGACAACGAGGGTCAGCTTCAATATGAAATCGAATCACGTCACACCGCTCCGCCCTTCAGCCCTATGGCCGCTATAAACATTCCGACGGAAGACGACCGCCTGCGCCTCATCTTCACCTGTTGCCACCCGGCGCTCAATGAAGAGGCACAGATTGCTCTGACGTTGAGGACGCTTGGTGGGCTTACCACCAGCGAAATTGCTCGCGCATTTCTCGTACCGGAGCCGACCCTGGCGCAGCGTCTGGTGCGGGCACAACGCAAGATTCAGCAGGCGAAAATTCCGTACGAGGTGCCGCCTGCGGGGCGCCTGCCTGAACGGCTGCGGTCCGTTCGCGCCGTCATTTACCTCATCTTCAACGAGGGCTACGCGGCCAGCTCGGGCGGCAGCCTAGTGCGCCGCGAACTCTGTGCCGAAGCAATTCGGCTCGCCCGAATCCTCGCTGAGATGATGCCTGACAATCCGGAAAATATGGGCTTGCTTTCGCTCATGCTGCTTCATGATTCGCGGCGGGATGCGCGCGCAGATGAGGATGGTCAGCTGGTGACGCTGGAGGAGCAGGACCGCACTCGTTGGCATCACGACCAGGTGGCAGAAGGCATACGGCTGGTCGAGCGCGCGCTGGGCAGACGGAGCCTCGGCCCTTATCAGTTGCAGGCCGCCATCGCCGCGGTCCATGCCGAGGCCGCCTC
>DASWUZ010000228.1:0-2244 GCA_036401395.1 Acidisarcina sp. | reverse complement strand
GAGGCCGTCCGCCACTGCGCCGCCGGCGCCGGTATCTGGAAGTGGGCCAGCACGGACAACGGCAAAGACCCCGACGTAGTGATGGCCTGCGCCGGAGACGTGCCCACCCTTGAAACCCTCGCCGCCGTCATGCTCCTCCGTCAGCAGGTGCCGGACCTGCGCGTCCGCGTCGTCAACGTCGTCGACCTTATGACCCTCCAGCCCAGCGAAGAGCATCCCCACGGCATGCTCGACGAAGACTTCGACGAACTCTTCACCAAAGACAAGCCCGTGATCTTCAACTTCCACGGCTACCCGACGGTGATCCACCGGCTTACTTATCGCCGGCACAATCACAACGGCTTCCACGTCCGTGGCTATAAAGAAGAAGGCACGACGACGACGCCCTTCGATATGTGCGTGCTCAATAACATTGACCGCTACCAGTTGACTCTGGACGCAATCCGCCGCGTGCCCCGCCTCAAAGACAAGGTGGAAGCCGCCGTCCAGACCTACTCCGAGGCGATACAGCGTCACAAGCTATACGTCTCAGAGAACGGCGAAGATTTGCCGGAGATAAGGAATTGGAAGTGGTCTCCGGCCTAATCCGGGACGAGGCAAGAGTATGCTGCGAGGGTTTGAACCATGAGAGAGATTAGGCGAAAGGGAGGCCGCAAGCTCCGGCTCGTGTGGCGCGGCCTAACTTGTACTGCTGATTCTCAGTTCAGGGGAGCGGAGTAGACCGGAAGTGTATGAATCTCCATGTCCTTCGTGGGGAGCCGCACGGCGAGCTTGTGGGCCCTCCCATCGTGCGCCTTGTCAGCCGCTGTGAACTGCAAGACGTATTGGCTGCGAATGGCGTTCGTGATTTGTACGGCAGCGGACTCGGGGTCAGGATCGAGATTGAATTCGGTGCCGCCACCCCCCTTGGCTAGAAACCTCATATTTATGTGCCCAATCATCAAGTCACGCTGTAGTATGTTGGCTTTGGAGGTAAGGCATGCATAGACCAACGGCGCACCGGGCTGTACCATCTTCCGAAAAGCTACTTCCCGTGAAACGTGGGACGCATTGTCTTCGCCATCGGTCAAAATGACCAGGGCCCTCTTCAGATATTTTGCATGAGCAATGATATGGTCCTCTGTCGCCACGACAGCATCGTAGAGCCCCGTGGGGCCGCCAGCCTGCAGCCGATCAAGAAACGAGAAGTCAACTGCGGACACATCAGTAAAGTCAAGATCGAGAAAGGCTTTGTCCGTGAATAGGATGGCCGTGACCTCGCTGCGGGCGGGCAGCCCCTTCACGATGGCCTTCGCGGCTGCGATGATCGCATCCCTCCGCTTAGAAATCGACCCCGACGAATCGATCATTAGTGCAAGCGACACTGGTGAGTCCAGCGAACCTTGAGGCGTGAGCGGTCGCTCGGTGCTGTCTTCAAAAAGTTGAAACTCCCGTTCGTCTACTCTCTGCGGCACGCCGTGTTTGTCGAGCACTAGTACGTTCAGATTAACGGCGGGCCAGGATTTGTCTACGGCTGGAATTGCAGGAGTCGATGCGCTGGCTTCCTGGCCGGGCAGATTTCTCGCTCCGGACGCGAACACCATGAGCATGATCAGCATCACTCGCAATGCGGCCCTCTTTTCCTTTTTGCATCTACTTCCGATTCTCTCGAATTACCTTCGGAAGACAGTTTAGCTCTTCTCAAGACTTCAGAGTGAAGCGACCGCCTACCAGTCCGCAGAGTTAACGCGAGCAGTTGCCCTTATGGGGCGCACAGGGCGAGGTCCACACGATTCTCAATTGAATCAACCGGCCACCCCGGCTGGTATTCTGTTGATTGCGCGCGAATATGGCCAACCTGACGTCTCGAAGACTGGCCGTGCCCGATAAGGCCGCTCCCTCGCTCCTATCGCCGGCCAAGGCCTGGATCCTTCTGCTGTTGGTTTTCATAGCCGTCCACTTCGCGGCCCTGTTCTCGCCGTCGCTGCTGGACGACGCGGACGCCACACACGCCAGTGCAGCCCAGCACATGGCGATCTCCGGCGACTGGGTCACGCTCCAGGTCAACGGCATTCGCTACCTTGAAAAGCCGCCGCTGCCCTACTGGCTGGCGGCCATCGACTACCGCATCTTCGGCTACAACGTCTTCGCGACCCACCTGCCCATCTCGCTGGCGGTCCTCGGCACCGCGTTCCTCGGCTGGCTCTGGGCGAGGCGGGCGTATGGGGAACGCGGGGCGTTTTATGCGGCGCTCGGGCTGCTGAC
>DASWUZ010000227.1:0-5201 GCA_036401395.1 Acidisarcina sp. | reverse complement strand
TCAGCGGACGCCCACGACGCGGACCGCTTCGCGCGCGAAGTACCTGCATGTGCTGGAACGCTCGCTGGCGCGCCATTTTCCTGACTTCAATGTAGAGGGCGTTCGCAATGCGATGGACCTCGAACATAGCTTCGGCCCGGCTTATGCGCGCGGCTCGCTGGTGCGCGGGTCGAAGGCATGGGCAGTCATCGGCGTCGGCGAAGGCGAGGCGCAGCCGACCATCGATGGCGTGCTCACGCTGGGGCTTTTGTGGCTCTCCCATTGCCGGGAGAATGAGGCGGTACGCCGCCATTATGAGGGGCTCAAAGTCATCGTGCCGTCGGGAACAGGCGCAGTGACGCGGGTGCGAATGGCATGGCTCAATCCCGCTCTGGCGCACTGGGAACTTTATGAAATGGATGAGCGTGACGAAGAGCTGGTCGCACTCGACCTTGGCGACCACGGGAATGTCGATGTGCATCTCGTGCATGCCTTCAATCCGAAAACAACGCTGGCGCGGTCGCGAGCCTCCATAGACAAGGTGCTGGGGCTGGTGCCGGAGGCGGACCGCAACCGCGTAGAGGTGCGGCCTCGAAGCGCCGTCGAGACTGCCTTCCTGCTGCACGGGCTCGAGTTTGCGCGAGTGGTGAATGCGGTAGCGAAAGATTCTTTCGTACGCACGGATGAAATTACGTTCGGTGCCGGTGCAAACGAAACTCCGCTGACGGAAGAGAACGAAGCCCTGTTTACGGAGCTCGTGGGCCGGCTTTTTGAGGAGCGCAAAGCTGGTGGTAACAGGCAGAATCCGCTGTACCGTTTGCAGCCTGAGCGATGGCTGGAGTCAGCGCTGCGACAGGAGTTGCTGGACATCGAGCCGGGCATTCAGGCGGATTTCGTCTATACGCAGGTGCCCGCATTTGCGGCCGGAGACCGCGGCATGCTCGACCTGCTGAGCGTGGATCGCGCCGGAAGGCTGGTGGTGCTCGAGCTCAAGGCCGATGAAGATTTGCACTTGCCGCTGCAAGGCCTCGACTACTGGCTGCGAGTGCGCAAACTGCAACGTGAGGGCCTCGCCGTGTTTTCGAAGCACGGATATTTTCGCGGCGTGCCGTTGGCCGATGTTCCGCCTCTGCTGCACTTCGTTGCGCCTGCGCTGCGAATTCATCCTTCAAATCAGGAGGTTCTGCGATATTTTTCACCCGAAGTGGAGTGGACTTTAATCGCGCTCGACGAGCATTGGCGTCAGCGACGGCGAGTCGTGTTTCGAAAACGCAGCAGCGACGGGCAGGTTAGTTGATCTAGGTTATGTGCCGCACGTAAAATGCGTGTAGCACGCCATTGGCGTGGAGGAATCAATGGCTCAACTTAAAAAACGAAACCTGACTATAAGCCTGAGCGCTGAGACCGTTCAAAAGGCCAGAATGCTTGCGGCCAGACACGCCACCTCGATCAGTGGGCTGGTAACAAAGCAGATCGAGGCGCTGGTAAGTGAGGATGACGCTTATGAGCGCGCGGCTGCATCAGCGATCGCACGCATGAAGCGTGGGTTCCACATGGGCGGTGGCCGCATGATTAGCCGGGATGAGGTTCATGAGCGCTAAGACCTTCATCGACACCAATATCCTGGTCTACGCTCACGACGTTGATCAAAGGGAAAGCGTTTAATCTCCACGAACGTGTTGCGTGAACTGCTGGAGTCGCGTACTGGCGTTTTGAGCCCCCAGGTTTTGCAGGAGTTCTACGTCACTACAACTCGCAAGATAAAGACTCCGCTTACTCGGAGAGTCGCACGGGGAGTTGTAGCAGACTTTAGCGTGCTGTGTATCGAAGTATCGGCCGTTGATGTGGCAACCGCATTTCGGATCGAAGATGAATGCAGAATAAGTTTCTGGGATGCACTTATTTGTGCGTCTGCACTTAAGGCAAGAGCCGAAGTGATACTCTCCGAAGACTTGAACGCAGGCCAGGAAATTGCCGGAATCCGCATCGAGAATCCGTTCCGGCCGAGAGACTCTAGGCAATCGAACTGAGTGCCAACTGCCCGGCGTGGGAGCCTTCTTGCTGAGTGGTGAGCTCGCCGAGTTCAGCGAGTCGGCCTTCGAAGAATTGATCGACGGCGTCGAGAATCGCTGGCCCCGTCTTGCACTCGTAGATAGTCTTGCGCAGGGCCGCCCCACCCGGGATGCCGTGCGTGAACCAGGTGGCGAACTGCTTCATCTTGCCCTTGCCCTGTTTGGTTTCGCGATCGTATTCGCGGATCATGTCGGGACTTTGCTCAGCGGCAGACACCTCTCCTTTGCCCAGATTTCCCTCTTCAAGCAGCATCTCGAAGTAGGTCCGGATAAGTTGGTACCGGTCACCTTCGGTGGGCTGATCGTAGCGGCCGAGGGCCGTATATTGCGCAATCTGCCGAAAGATCCATGGATTCGCAGGGGCCGCGCGTCCGATCATCACCGCGTCGCAGCCAGTCTGCGCGACGAGCGCACAGGCGTCCTCGGGGGTGCGGATGTCGCCATTTCCGATCACGGGAATGAGCACGGCCTGCTTGACCGCTGCGATGAATTCCCAACGCGCCTGGCCGGTGTAGCCCTGCTCGCGAGTGCGGGCGTGCAGGGCGACAGCGTTGAGGCCACACTGCTCGGCGACCCGAGCGAGCTCCACGCAGATAATGTCGTCATCGCTCCAGCCAAGGCGGAACTTTACAGTGAAGGGAATACAAACAGCGGCGCGGACGGTCTCAAAGATTTTAGTGACGAGGGGCAGGTCGCGGAGCAGCCCGCTGCCGCCGTTGCAGCCGGTGACCCGCTTCGACGGGCACCCCAGATTGAGGTCTACGATGTCAAATCCGGTGGCCTCGACAATGCGCGCGGCCTCGGCGAGGGTGTCCGGGTTTGAGCCGAAGAGCTGCGCCGCAATCGGATGTTCATCTTCGTAGAAAGTTAAGTAGCGCTTGCGCTTGGCCTCGCGGGTGCGGGCCAGGCCGTCGGCGGAGGTGAACTCAGTCATGATCAGGCCGCAGCCGGATTGCTGGTTGGTGATGTCGGCTTCAACGGATGCGGCGGCGGTGGCACCCCCAACGTCGGCAGAATCAGTGGAGAAGACGCTGGCGTTACGAATGAAGCGCCGGAAGACGGTGTCGGTGACTCCGGCCATGGGGGCAAGGACCGTGGCCGGCGCTACCTTTACGCCGCCAATATTGAAGAACGCCGGGACGCGGGTGTTCTCAGGCATCGCGTGCTCCGCCGGATTGTCCCAGGTCTTCTTCACGGTCCTCTTCTTCATATTGAGATATACAAATATTATCGGAACCTATATCGGCGGGTCCGTCTTAATCGTCGATAACGCCGTCGAAGAGGGACTTGTCCGCGCTAATCTCCTGCACGATCCGGGAGTATGCCAGCAGGTACTGCTCCTTGTGCATGTGCTCGGCGTAAGTTTCGCGCACCCGCTCGAGGATAGGCGACTGTGTCCTGTGTTGAGCGAAGGCCTGGATCTTCAGGTCCTCCCACTTAGCCAGATCGAGGCTTAGCGAAGCCGGGCAGCGTGTCGACATCGCACCTTCCGCCTCATTTTTCACGACGAGAAATGGGCTGCACTGGTAGTAAAGTTTTTGCGGCGCGTAAGTGGCGAGGCCGCCGCTTAGCTGTTCAGGAAAAAAGAATGCGCGCCCCGCCCAGTGAAACGCCGCCGTTGTGGCAAGCGAGACCATGCAGTGGTCGCGGTGGAGGTTGGCTCCCCCCTCCGCGCCAAAGGTGAGTATTACATGTGGCCGGAGCGTGCGGATCTTCTCAACGATGAGTGCGGCCAGGGTTTGAAAGCTTTCTTCGTGCAGCTTGCCGTCAGGGTAGGTGAGGACTTCGCCGCGGGTAACTTTGAGCAGCTTGCAGGCGTCCGCGAATTCGCCGCGCCGCAGCTCGGCGAGATGTTCGTTGCTCTCGGCCATCCCGCGATTCGAGGCCGCCGTTCCCTCAGTTAGGCAGACGATGTAGGTCTCCGCGCCCGCCTCGTGCGCGGTCATCAGCGCGCCCGCGAAGCCGCCGCTTTCGTCGTCAGGGTGCGCGGTCATTACTAATAGTCTCAGGGCCAATTGATTCTCCAGATGAAGGTAGTGCTACCAAGCCCGAGAGCATTCCCTAAGAGGCTAAAGCCTCTCAAATTTTACCGGGCCTATCGGCACATCTGAAGCTGTGCCCCTTCCTACTCTAGAGTAGAGGGCCGCTAGCAATCGTGGTGGTCCCAGGGCAGGGAAGACTGCTGTACCGGCCGGAACGTTTGCCGGTGGAGCACAGATGGGCCGTGGCGAAGCAGGGCTGCGATGTGTTCGGGCGTACTGTAGCCCTTGTGCGAGTTGAGGCCATACTGCGGATATTGCTCGTGAAACTCGCACATCCGCCGGTCCCGATAGACCTTGGCGACGACCGATGCGGCGGCGATCGAGATGCTGATAGAGTCGCCGTAGATCAGGCTGGTTTGCCGGCAGCTAAGGTCGAGGCGCATGGCGTCGATCAGCAGGTGGTCTGGCGTGGGAGTGAGCCGGGTCGCCGCCGCGGTCATGGCGATGCGGGTGGCCTGGTAGATATTGACGCGGTCGATGGTCTCGGCGTCGACCTCTTCAATGGCGATGGCGATGGCCTTGCGTTCGACGATGAGTGCGAGGCGCTGGCGGTCTTCCGGTAGTAATTGCTTCGAATCGCGCAGGCCCCGGATGCGGCAGTCTTCGGGGAGGATCACCGCGGCCGCAACGACGCAGCCGAAGAGCGCGCCTCGGCCTACTTCGTCGACCCCGGCAATCATGGTTGCGCCCGCAGCCCGCGCCAGCCGTTCATGCTTGTTCCCGCACGCGAGCGAGCGCAACATGCGCAGCTTCACGGTCGCGGCTGATACTTCTTTCTGACCGTCGATAATGTCGGATCGGAAAGCGCGGTTGTTGCCGGCAGGCGGGCGCGTGGATGCGGTCAGCGGATTCGAAAAGTTGGCCGAGTTAGAAGCCATCGTTGTGACGAGTGTAACTTGCGTCATAGTGGTGTGGGAGTGCCCGCGTGAGGCCGATCATGTGGAAAATTGGACCGCCGGGGGTTAACTGGGCACACGCAAAAACGCCCCGGCGTACGGACCAGCGCCGGGGCGTTCGAAGCAGAAGGGTTTTAGGTGCGTTCGACTTCTTTGAGGCGAGCTGCCTTGCCACGAAGGCCGCGGAGGTAGAAGAGCTTCGCACGCCGCAC
>DASWUZ010000226.1:0-6764 GCA_036401395.1 Acidisarcina sp. | reverse complement strand
TCCGGCAAGAGTACGGTCGCGAGGATGATTCTCGGGCTCATCGAGCCGAGCGCGGGCGTCGTGACCTTCGACGGCAGCCGCATAACGGGCGCGTCCAGCCGCGAATTGCGGCCGCTTCGCCGACGCTTGCAGCCCGTCTTTCAGGATCCATTTGCGGCACTAAATCCGCGCATGCGAGTTAGAGATATCGTTACCGAACCGCTCCTCATTCATCGCCACGACCCCATTGATTCTTCGACGACAATCGGCTCGTTACGGTCAGGGTCGGCGCGGCATCGACGTGCACTGCACGCCAGCGAACTGATGCGGGCCGTCGGCCTGGACGAGTCGGCGTTAACGCGTTATCCGCATGAATTTTCAGGTGGCCAAAGGCAGCGAATCAACATTGCGCGTGCGCTTGCATTACGACCGGAGTTGCTCATCCTCGACGAGCCCGTTTCTGCTCTTGATGTCAGCGTGGGAGCGCAAATCGTGAACCTTCTGCGCGACCTGCAACGAGAGTTCGAGCTTACGTATCTTTTTATCTCGCACTCGATGCCGCTGGTGCGGTACCTGTCTTCAAATATCGCGGTCATGCGCGCTGGCCGCCTCGTAGAGATTGGGTCAAGCGAGCAGGTCTGTAGCCATCCGCGCGAAGACTACACGCGCGCCCTACTCGCCGCAACGCCGGAACTCAAAGCGGCCTTCGCGGATTAGTTGTGACCCACGCTCGCGTTGGAGGCAGCCACTCTCAACTACCCTGCCCCTGAGGCGAGTCTCATCAACGCTTCCTACAATTCCATAAGCCCCGATCTACCCGTTGAAGATCTTTGGTTGGACGACCGACAGCTTGTGTGGCGGCGGCTGGCGGAGGGGCACGCCCGGATCAAGCAGATGCTCACCGATGTCGTCGATGCTGATGCCCACGCCGAAATACATACCGACGACAGGAGACGCGTTCGAAAGCACGACAACTCCAACGCCCGCGTTGCCGTCGTAGCCCATGTAGGAGCGGTAGCCGCCGGTGAGCCCGTTGTGCCACGCGATCTCCCGACCATCGCGGGTGGTGACGCGCCAGCCGAGTGCGATTTGCATGGTCGGAATGTTTGTCGGGCGGCGAACCGCCAGCATTGACGCCATCGCGGGAGCCAGAGGCGATTTGGTCTGGCCGAGGTTAGCGCTGAGAAACTTCAGAATGTCGTTGGCCGAGGAGCGCAGAGCGCCAGCCCCGGCCAGGGTGGGCAGGTCCCAGTTTTCGGCTGACGTAAGGTCAGCGTTGTGGCCAGTGGCGAAACGCGCTTTCATGGCCGGGGTCAGGGTGATCGCCGTGCTACTCATCCCGAGGGGTGTGCAGATGCGCGACTTCACCAACTCCTCGTAATCCATGCCAGCGCGCAGCGCCAATGCATGCCCAAGCAGGCCGCCGCCGAGGTTTGAGTACTCATATTCCAAGCCGATATCGCGGGTCAACTGATAGCCAGACAGAAACTCGTAGAGTTGGGCGACGGAATAGTCCGCGTAGGGGTTGGCAGGGTCTTTCGGTGCCATGTTTGTTGGCAGCCGGGGAAGGCCCGATGTGTGGGTAGACAGGTCGATGAGGGTGATGGAGCGGCCATTGCGGTGAGGGACCTTGACCGTAGACGGCAGGTATTTGGATATCGGGTCGTCGAGCGAAACCTCGCCATGGTGCACCATGGCGGCCAGCAGCAGGGATGTGAAGACCTTGGTCAGGGAGCCGATTTCAAAGATGGTGTCGCCGTCGAGAGGGCGCGGGTCGCCCTTCTCCAGTTTGCCGGAGGCGACCACGCGGCGACCTTGCGCCGAGACGATGGCGACGACGATCCCCACGCTCTGGTGTAAGGCGTCGATACGATCGACGAGGATCTTGCGGATGGCGTCTTCGGACGGAATCGGAGACGGTTGAAGCGGCTGGGCCACGGCTCAAGATCCATGCAGCGGAACTGAGTACGGTTGCGATTATTGCACGGATCATCGCGTCCCCCTTGAGTGCTGCCGCTACAATGCATTTCAGAATGAATCTTGCTCACGACTGGCGCAGCATTTGGCTGGTGCTCGCCTCTCTGCTGGCGGGCACGCTCAATGCGGTCGCGGGAGGAGGATCGTTCCTCTCGTTTCCCGCGTTGCTTGGGATGGGCGTGTTGCCGATCCAGGCGAACGCGACCAACGCGGTCGCGTTGTGGCCCGGTCAGGTCGCCTCGATCGCGGCGTTTCGCGAAGACCTAAGACGCAACCTGCGCCTCCTCATTCCCATCGGGACCGCTTCGGTGCTCGGCGGCCTCGGCGGGGGCATCATGCTGCTGCATACGGGACAGCAGACCTTTCTGCGGCTGGTGCCTTGGTTATTGCTGGTCGCGGCGCTCCTCTTCGCTGTCAGCGGCCCTGTCTCGCGATTGCTGCAGCGGCGCGCACTTAGGAAGTTTGATCGCGAAGGCGCTGGAGCAGCGGGCCGCAAAAAAGCGTCTTCGCTCATTCCGCTGTTCGTCAGCTTGCTCATAGTGTGCTTCTACGTTGGTTATTTCGGAGCGGGCGCCGGGTTTCTCGTCATGTCCTTGCTGGCCATCTTCGGGGTACAAGACATCAACGAAATCAATGCGCTCAAAGTCTGCGTTGCCGCCCTGGCAAACGGCACGGCGGTGACCGCTTTCATCATTGCCGGGCGTGTCGCCTGGCGTTACTGCCTGCTCATGATGATCGCGGCGGCCATCGGAGGATACCTGGGCGGCCGGTACTCTCGGAAGCTCAACCCTGCCATCGGCCGCGTGCTTGTTGTCGTGATCGGGCTAGGCATGGCTGCTTATTTTTTCTGGAAACAGCGATGATGTTTCCGTCTTGGTCGTCATCAGATCGCCAACGCTACAGGGCTGCGCGACAATAGAGTCAAGGAAGAAAAATCATGGGCCACGAGGGAATTCGTTTTGTGAGTGCCGCGGAAGCTCGCGCCCAGGCCCTCGAAGAGGAGCGGTCGGCGAGGGTCTTCACCGCCGAGGCAACGGAGCCCGCCAAGGTGCGCGTCCACAAGACAGAAGGCACGGGCATGGAGATTACCTGGCGCGAGGGCCATCGTAGTGCGTGGAGTTTCAAGTGGCTTCGGGATGCCTGCCCATGCGCTACCTGTCACGAGGAACGCGAAAAGTCGGGGCGGCAGCCGGGTGAACCAAAGCCTGCGCCGGCCAACCTGCTGCCGATGTATCAGGCGCCGCCGCGGCCTGATATCGTGACTCCAGTGGGCCGCTACGCCATCAGCTTTCATTGGAACGATGGACACTCCAGCGGCATCTATTCGTGGGAGTACCTGCGAAGGCATTGCCAGTGCGAGGAGTGCCGGCGCGCCTCCGTGCCGACCTTATAAACGAGGACGAGCGATCTATGTGTGGTCTGGATTTTCACGAGCAGGTCGAAGCGCTGATGGACATCGAGGCTTACGATGAGGTCGTTCGGCGTCTCGAGGAAGACGACGCGCTCGACCACGATGACTTCCTGTCGAATTGGAATTTGGGCTGGGCGTCCTTCAAGCTGAATCGCTTCGAACGTGCTATTGGCCCACTGGAGCGGGCGGTTGAACTGGAGCCGGTCCAGTTTGCATCCCACTTCGCGTTAGGGTTGGCGCTTGAGAGCCTGGGAAGGCTGGAGGAGGCAGAGTCGTCGCTGCGCACTGCCCTCGTGCTGCGTGACTCCGGAATGGCGCGGCAGGCGCTGGCCGTGGTGTTGATGGAGAAGGGCGAGTTCGGCGACGCGGAGCGCGTACACCTTGACGGACTTGAAGTAAGCCCCGACTCAGCAAACCGCTGGGAGGGTTACGCCGATTTCCTCGTCGACACGGGGCGGATCAAAGAGGCGGACGCAGCGCGGGAAAAGGCGTCCAAGTTCGAGTCGAAGTCAGACGACGCCGACGACGACGATTGAACGGCATATCCATTTTGGTATGACGACGCTCTTCTGCGGGGGCAGCGCAGCTCCAAGCTCGCGATTGGCCGCAAAGGGAATTCATTTGACACCCCAAGCCCCACTCCTTACGCTTTGGACATGGAGATAGAACTTTCCGCAGAGCGCCAAGCGCAACTGAACGACTATGCCCAGCGGCATGGTCAGGATCCCGCTATTGCTCTGGACGCGGTTCTGGCCGAGGCACTCGAATGGGAACGGCAGGACTATCAGGAGGCAGTGGAAGGGATTCGGCAGGGATTTGCAGACTTCAAAGCCGGACGTGTGCGGCCAGTAGCGGAGGCCTTTCAGGAACTACGCGAGAAGCATGGTCTTTCGCGTTAGACAGACCGCGGAATCAGTTAATGACCTTGACGCTATTCTCCATTGGTTGTTGTCTGAGCAAGCTGGGGAAACGGGCCTGCGCTGGTTCGATGGATTGGAGACGGCGTTAGAGTCACTCAGCGAGCTGCCTCGTCGCTGTCCGATTGCACCAGAAAATGCGGCATTCCCCTTTCGAGGTGCGACAGTTGATCTTTGGCCGCAAGCCTCATCTGTATCGGGTCCTGTTCACCATTGAAGCCGACGCGGTGATCATTTTGAATATTCGCCACGGACGGCGTTTACAGCTGGCCGGGCACTGATATCGCGTTGCAAGTAGGCGGGGTCCAACTCTCTGCTCGTTGCGCTTTGTGAATGGGTTGGCTCTATTGGACCGCTCGACTCGGCAAATCGCTGGGACGGTTACGCCGATTTCTTATTTGACACGGGCCGGATCAAAGAGGCGGACGCAGCGCGGGAAAGGCGTCCAAGTTCGAGTCGAAGTCAGAAGACGCAGAAGACGACGACTAGTTGTTCACTTAACGAGGTATGGGCCGACAAGAGCCTTTCTCGCGCTATGCCGGACGGTTAAGACACCAACGGTCTTTTGCGATTCTTTGACGTGAAAGATGATGCGATAGACGTGAGGCTTGGTTCCGTACAACAGATGCCGAAACTCCTTCTTTCCTGGCAGTGATTCCGGCGCAATCGGACATCGATGCGGAGTCTCCCCAAGACTTGATATCGCATCTTCCAGACCCAAGTACCACCTCGCTCCGGCCGTTGATCTATCAGCATCCTTGGCCTCGTAGATCGAAAGTAGATCTCGTTCCGCGCGAACTGTGAGTCTAACGTGGTATTCCATGCTTCCTGCGAATCTCGTCGAAGACTTCTTTTGCGGGGCGGCTTCGTCCTGAGTCAAAGTCTTCCATTCCTTGACGGATCGCCTCATTTACGTCGGCATCGGCGGCGATATCTAAAAGACGCTGATATGCTTCCGCGTCCTGCACGACGGCTGCCGCTTTTCCCTTGACCGTCAATACGAGCGGTCGCTTGCTCTTTCGCAAACGCCGCATGAAATCCGCGGAATTACGGCGGAAGCTGGTGAGCGATTGTATGTCTTTAGTTATGTCCAGCATTAGCCCCCCACGAAGCACCTAAAAAGATGCTCACTCAGCCAAAAGGATATCCGATTCAGCAACCTTCGCCATCAGATCGTCATCAATTCGGTGACCCCGAAGTCGAAATAAGCAGCCAGCGGGAGCGTGCCAAGGTGCTCTCGCACGCGGTCTTCGCCGCTCTCGCGAAAGTTCAGAAAACCACGCCACGGATCGGCCTGCGGTGCTCCTATATAGCTTGAAAGCAGTATGCCCTCGCGCTTCATCTCGGCCAGGCGCCTCTGCTCGTCTGGTATCAAAGCTTTAAACTTCTCGTCACGCGGGCCCTTCAGCGTCACCGTCACCATGAAGCGCTTCTTCGTATCCGCCCCAAAGCCGCTCGCGAAATCGCTCATCGGCGCCAGCCTATGGGGCTGCTCACCATCGAGCGACCTCAGCCGTTGATCCAGCTTTTCCAGCAACGCAGTACGCTCCTCCTGCGGAATGCGCGCCGCGCTGTAAGCCACAAACGCATCGAGCGGCAGGAATCCGTTGAACCAGAACACGCCATGCTCAATCGGGCCCAGGACCGTGGTGAGCGGCGGCTGCACCCCAAAACCACCGTAGGCTTCCTTACTGCCGCCGCTGGTCATGATCACCATCGCCCGCCGTTGCGCCTTGCCCAGGCCGTTCTCGTAGAACTTGCCGTTGCCGTAAATCCGGTGCATCGCGAACACCCGGTCGACCCACCCCTTCAAAATCGCCGGCATCCCAAACCACCAAAGCGGGAACGTGAAAATCAGCAAGTCGCAGGCCTCCAACTTAGCAATTTCCGCCTCAAGCACGGGCGCAAAGCCAGCTTCGTCCGTCGCCCGCTTCTCCTCCGTCTGCTGTTTAAGATAGGCGGGGTCGGCCACAGTGGTGAAGTTGCGGCGATCGGAGACCGGGTCGAAATCCATCGCATACAGGTCGGAGGTAACGACTTCGTGTCCGGCGGCGGTCAGCGTATCAACCGCACGCCGATAAAGCGCGCTGCAAAAACTCTTCGGCTCGTGATGCGCGTGAACGATCAGGACTTTCATCGCCGGCTCCTCAATGTTTTGCGTGACACCCCAAGTATTATGGCTTGGCGAGGAAGGCGAGCATCGCTTTTGCGAGCGCATCTGGCTGCTCTTCGTTGACGAAGTGGCCGCAGTCCTCAATCATCACCGCCTCAACGTTGGTCGCCACGTTGCGCGCGTTCTTCGCAGTGAATTCGCCGAAGGAGTGGTCTGCACCGACGGCGAGCACCGGCATCATCAGCTTCATGTTCGCAAATGTCACTGCGTTGTCCTTCGCGTCCTGGGCAAAGGCGCGGTAGTATCCGAACCCCGCCGTCAAACCTCCAGGGGAGGCGTAGTGGCGCACGTATTCGTCGATGACTGC
>DASWUZ010000225.1:0-8157 GCA_036401395.1 Acidisarcina sp. | reverse complement strand
TGGAACGGTAAAAAACAATCCAAAATTGACGCGGTTGTTAACGTCTCTTTAACAGTGGTTCCTAAGCTTGGGGTAGTGCCGGAGCACGGCCGATTCCCCACCCTCGACCATCGGCAACCCGCCGACCTTAGGAGCGCCATGCACAGCAAGAAAATAATTATCAAAGCAATCATTCTCGCTATTTTTGTTACCGGTTTTTTTTCACTTGATCCCCTAAGCGGCCAGTCGGCAAAAGGCGTCATCTCCGGCGTAGTCACTGACTCCGCCGGCGCGGTGTTACAGGGCGCGAAGATCGAGTCGCAGCCGCAGCTCAGACCGCTCAGTAGCAATGGGCAGGGCGAATTTACTGTGACCGATGTCGCGCCTGGCACTTACGCCGTGACTATTTCCTACGTAGGGTTTGCGCCCTATACGGGCAACGTGATGGTCAGCGCCGGGCAGACTGCTCAGATCGAAGCGGTGCTCAAAGTCGCGACCGCCAACGACGAAGTGATCGTCACCGCCGACCGGCTGTTCGGCGAGGCAGAGGCCATCAATCGCACCCGCGCCGCGGAGAACATTCTTCAGGTCCTGCCAGCCGAGGTGATCGTTTCCCTGCCGAATGCCAACATCGCCGACGCCCTCGGCCGCATGCCATCGGTCACGATTGAGCGCGACGAGGGTGAGGGTAAGTACGTCCAGATCCGCGGCACCGAACCGCGCCTGAGCAACACCATGATTGATGGCGTGACTGTGCCCTCGCCCGAGTCGGGTGTGCGCCAGATCAAGCTCGATACGATTGCCTCTGATCTCGTGGACTCGGTAGAAATCAACAAGACGCTACAGGCCAACATCGACGCCGACGGCATCGGAGGCTCAGTCAACCTCGTCACCAAGACTGCGGGCGAGACCCCGACCGCGACTCTCTATGGCGTCGGCGGATACACGCCGATCATCGGCGGCCGCAAGGTCGATCAGCTTGGCGGCACCGTCGGCAAGCGCTTCGGAGGCGCGCGCAGGTTGGGAGTGCTGGTCGGCGGCACCTACGACTACAACGGACGAGGCATCAACGATATTGAGCCCTCTCCGACCTTTGGCGATGCGACGCCACACTATGACAGCATCGATTTTCGCGATTACGTCTACAACCGCACCCGCTGGGGAGCGACCGCGACTGCGGACTACAAATTTAGCGAGGGATCGGACATCTCTCTGCGCGGCCTCTTTTCGACTTTTCGGAACTGGGGCAACAAGTGGGTCTACACACTAAACGATGGCGACGTCCCTCAATACAGCCAGGACTGGCGCCGGCCTAACCTCGCCGTCGGCAGCCTCGCACTACAGGGCAGGCACATCCTCAATACGTCAAGCGTGAACTGGAGCGTCTCCGTAGCACGCTCGCGCTCGCTCGGCGGCAGCGGCGGCGCGAAGTATAAGTGGATAGGCGACCCTAACATCGATTGCACCAACGATCAGAGTCAGGCGGCAAGCGTTTACCGCCCTGGATGGAGCACCGGCTGCTTCGGAGCCGGGCCCGATAATTCGCTCGACCGCAACAATTACACGCTGAAGTCGTTCAGCTTGCCCACGTTTGGACAGAGCGCGCAGCTCAACCTACAGGCCTCTGCCTCTTACAGCAAGACCTACCATCTGGGATCGCGTTACGGCACCTTGGAGTTTGGCGCAAAGATCCGCAACGCCCACAAGTTCGACGACACCTACGACGAGTCCTTTACACCCAACAGCGCCACTCCGGTCTCTGCTCATCCTGAGTGGAGCAGCAACTTTACCGACCCCGATTACTACGACAAGACATATAAATTTGGCCCAGTGACGGACTGGGGCAAGGTGAAGGCCTACGTCCTAACCAACCCGGCGCTTTTCACTTTGAACGGCGGTCCCGGCATTAACTCCAACAACTACGACCTCATCGAACGCATCCCAGCCGGATACGTGATGAACACCATTGAACTCGCGAGCAGGGTACGCCTGGTGACCGGCGTGCGCATCGAAGCGACCCATGTGGATACGCTGAGTTTCGATCAGCGAACCAACACTTTCACCTTCAAAGCTGGCGGCGACTACACCGACGTGCTGCCCAGTGCTTCCCTGCGCTTCGCTACCGGCAAGGATTCCGACCTGCGCCTCGTCTATGGACGCGGACTGGCCCGCCCTGACCCGCAGGACCTGACCGCCGCGGTCGGACAACCGGACACGACCCAAACTCCGCCAACCATCAGCATCGGAAACCCAGCCCTCAAAGCTGAGCACGCCAACAACTACGACATCCTCTACGAGCATTTTCTCAACCCGCTGGGACTGATCCAGGCCGGCTACTTCTACAAGGATTTAACCGACCCGATCACCACCGTGAATACCAATCCGACAACCGGCCCGTTCGCGGGCTTCCGCGTGACCCAGCCGGGCAACGCGGGCAGCGCCTATGTGCAGGGAGTGGAGTTCGGGTTCCAGCAGCGGTTGAGTTATCTGCCCGGTGTGCTGCACGGCGCGGGGCTTTCTGCGAACTACAGTTACACCGCCTCCACCGCGCGCGACCTCCCGGGGCGGTCGGACCAGCCGGCCCTGCTGCGCCAGGCGCCCAACAGCTGGAACGTCAGCCCAACCTATGATACGAAGAAACTTTCAATGCGGGTCGGTATGACCTTCGATGACAAAATGATCTACGCCTACCAGTGGCAGGATGGCGCAGACTCAGTCGGCGTCAAAGGCCCGGCTGGCGATAACTACCTCTACGCGCACTATCAGTTCGACGCGCAGGCCAGTTACAGCCTCCCCGGCGGCTTCCAGGTCTATGCCTATGGCCTCAACCTCAACAACGAAGTATTCGGCTTCTACAACGGCAGCCCTCAGTATGTAGTCCAGCGTGAGTATTATCACCCGACTTACGCTGGTGGCATACGCTGGACCTCAAGCCGCGAGCACTAGCGGCATCGAACCTGGCAGGGAGCCCGGCCCATTTCGGGCTCCCCGGCCGCTTTGAAATTTTGCTGACCGGTTTCGCGCGGAACTTCGAACCTGCGACAATAAAAGAACCAGCCATGCCGCGCGTAGGTTCCACTACAATCTCGCTTCCCAGCTTCACCGGCGCAACCAAGCGCCTGGTGATTGCCAATATTGTCGGTTTTTTCTTCGTCCTGCTGTCCTCTTATTCCCGGCCGCTCTCGATCGCGCAAAACTACCTCGCCCTTGTCCCGTTGGACCTCGTCCATCACGGCCTGATCTGGACTCTAGTAACTTACAGCTTCCTGAATGGAGGCCTGCTGGGGACTCTTTTCAACCTGCTGGTGCTGTGGTTTATCGGTTCCTATCTTGAGACCGCGAAGGGCAGTCGCTGGCTCTACGAGGCCTACTTTCTCTGCGTGGTGGGCGGGGCGGTCGTTGGCTCCGCGCTATCGTTTACGCGCATCTTCCATCTCAGCCCCAGCGAAGCGGTCCTCGGCCCCTCCGCCGCCATCTTCGGATTGATTGTCGCCTTCGCGGCCTTCTTCGGCGAACAGCAATTCCTTCTCTTCTTCCTCGTCTCGATCAAAGCGAAATACCTCGTAGCGGTTTACTTGCTGATTGCAATCGCCCGCCTCGTCATGGGCGATGCGCCCGTCAACCAGCTCGTCTACCTTGGCGGCGCGCTGTTTAGCTTCATGTATGCGCGCAGCGCCCCGGCGCGGGGACTGAGTTTCTCGATGACCGAGCGCTACTTTGGACTGCGCAACAATTACTACCGATGGAAGCGCCGCCGCGCAGCCCGAAAGTTCGAGGTCTACATGGGCAAGCATGGCCGGGCGGTACACTTCGACAAGGACGGCCGCTTTATCGATCCTGACACCAACAAAGATACAAAGGACCCGAACGACCGCCGCTGGATGAACTGATCGCGTCCTTGACGTACCGGTCGCGCGCAGCCGTGGCACCCTGACAGCGCTCGCACGCGCCATGTATCGTAAGACCTAAGCGCTCCGTCGAAGTCTAAGCTCACATCCGAGGTGGTCACCGCCAGTGTTTTCGTCTTCCGTACCAACGTCACGTAAGGCAGCTTTCGCCCCAACCTCAGTTTCCATCAAGCACCGCGTGGTTTCGTGCCGAGGAGTCCAGCACGCGCTCCTGACCCTTTGCCTGCTTCTCCTCGCGTCTGCAAATCCACTGCGCGCACAAGTAGGGCCCGCCGTCGCGCCGCTGGCCTCGAATGCTGCCGATTATGAGAATCGCTACGATATCTTTGCCGGATTTGATTACGCCCACTTCAACGGCATCGGCCACGGTCACAGCACGGGCCTCTATGGATGGAATGCACAGACCACGGCCTGGATCAAACCAATCTTCGGATTTGCCGCGAGCGTCCGCGGGCAATATGGCAACTACCCGGTAACGCCAAATACGATCGGCATCACCACCCCGCCCATCTCGCAATATCAGTTTCTGTTAGGGCCCGACTTTCGTCTATGGCGCTCGCCACGTCACGCCCTCGGCTTCCACGTGCTGCTCGGCGGAGTTTACGGCAAATTCGATAGCGGCCTGAAAAGTGCACCGCCCAATTCGCTGGGGCTCTATACCAATCAGCTCGCCTTCGCCTCAGCCTCCGGCGGATCGTTCGACTTTAACCTCTCCCCCACACTATCGGTCCGGGTCATCGCCGACTTTGCACCAACGCGTTTCGGCAACGGGTCGCAGCGCGAGTTTTCAGGCTCTGCCGGGGTCGTCTACAAGCTTGGCTCGCTGCACCGCAGCAAGTAGCGCAATTCAACACTGACAATTGCCGCCGGGGGTCGGACAGCCCACGGCATCACTGTGAGACAGCGATACCGCAACGTACACGGGCTAGCTCTTGAGCACGGTGCGGATGTGCAGGTCGCGGAGTTGCGCATCGCTCACCGTTGTCGGTGCGTCCATCATGAGGTCGATCGCTTTCGCGGTTTTCGGGAAGGCAATCACTTCGCGAAGACTCTGCGCCCCAGCGAGAATCATCGCGATCCGGTCGAGGCCAAGCGCGATGCCGCCGTGAGGAGGCGTGCCATACTCCAGCGCCTCAAGAAAGAAGCCAAACCGCGCCTTCGTTTCCTCAGCGGTCATGCCCAGCGAGCGAAAGATCTGCTGTTGGACGTCCTGGCGGTGAATACGAATAGACCCCGAGCCTAACTCTGTGCCGTTGAGCACGACGTCGTAAGCGAGCGCGCGTACGGCGCCGGGATCGGACTCCATCCGCCCCGCCCTGAGATCGTCTTCATGCGGCGACGTGAAGGGATGGTGCGCAAAAGTCCATGCGCGCTTCTCCTCGTCCCACTCAAAGAAAGGAAAATCAGTGACCCAGAGGAATTTGTAATCATCACTGTTACCTTTTTTATCGAAGGCCTTGTGCCGCTCTGCAAACTTCGCCGCCAGCGCGAGCCGAACAAGGCCGGCCATTTCAAAAACCGTACGTTCGCGCCCAGTAAGTACGCTCCTGCTCAGATTCCCCGCTGCACCAACGCCAGTTAGATAGGAGCTACTAACTTCTTCCCCCGACGGCAACCGTTGACCTTCGACGCCGTCGCCAAATTGCGCGCCCGACGTGCCATCCGCACCTGCAAACACGATGTAGTCGTTCGCCTCAGCCCCGGTAAGTTCGCGCACGCGCGCAATAGCTTCAGGGAAAGATTTCTCCAGCCGCTTGAAATCGTCGTAAACCTTAACTCGGTTCTGCGCGAGCTTGGCCGGATACACAAGCCGCAAATCGTCGCGCTCTTTCCGTGACAGCTCGCCCACACCCGGAGTGCGGACCGCAACCAGTGGAAGGCCCGCCGCAATCCCCAGCGTGTCCAAATTTTCTGGCGTAAAGGCAGCACTCACTTCCGTCAGCGGCGGCAGTCGCAGGTCAGGCTTGTCGATGCCGTATTGGCGAATCGCATCGTCGAAGGTCATCCGCGGAAAGGGCAGCGCGAGCTCGATACCAGCGACGCGAAAGGCCGCCGCAAGAAAACCCTCCGTAACGCGATGGATCGACTCCTGTTGCGGGAAGGACATTTCGAGGTCCACCTGCGTGAACTCCGGCTGCCTGTCCGCGCGCAGGTCTTCATCGCGAAAACACCGGGCAATCTGGAAATAGCGATCCAATCCAGAAATCATCAGGATCTGTTTGAAAATCTGCGGCGACTGCGGGAGCGCAAAAAATTCGCCTGCATGGACGCGGCTCGGCACCAGGTAATCGCGCGCACCCTCAGGCGTTGAACGCGTCAGGATCGGTGTCTCAATCTCAAGAAATCCCTCACCCGAAAGATACTGCCGAATGGCGAGCGTGATGTCATGACGCAGCATCATGTTGCGCTGCATCTCCGGCCGACGTAGATCGAGGAAACGATATTTCAGGCGCACCTCTTCGTTGTCGATGCTGTCTTCGGCAGGCGAGAACGGCGGCAGCTTTGAGTCGTTCAGAACGAGCATCTGGTCAGCGACAATTTCGATTTCACCCGTAGCCATCTTCGGGTTGATGACGTTGGCGGCGCGAAGGCGAACCTTGCCGATGATCGCGACAACATACTCCGGCCGCACCTGCTCCCCCTTGGCGTGGCCCTCGGGAGTCTTGTCCTTATCGAGCACGATCTGAGCGATGCCGCTGCGATCGCGCAAATCGAGGAAGATGAGATTGCCATGGTCGCGGCGGCGATTGACCCAGCCCATCAAGGTCACGGTGCCCCCGGCGTGTTCGGAGCGCAGTTCACCGCACGTGTGAGTGCGTTGCAAGGTTCCTAAAAAATCGAGCAAGTCTCTTCCTGTTCCGGTTTCTTTTATGGATCTACAGCCGCGCCCTCAAGCGTAGCCGACGAGGCGGGGAGCGCCCCGGAGAGAACAGCTTCCAGCTCAGCGCGAGGAATTTTGATCTGCTTGCCGGTCGCAAAATCCTTCACTGTCAAGATACCGGATTCGACCTCGTTCTCGCCCAGCAGCACAATCTTTCGCGCCAGCTTGTTGGCCATTTCGAAGGATTTCTTGAGCCGGAAAGTACCGTCGCCAAGTTCGATGCGCAGTCCGGCGTGGCGCAGTGCGCGCGCCAGCTTCAGCGCCTCGGCAGCCAGCGCCTCGGCTAGCGGCGCGACGTAAGCATCCGCCAATACCGGCTTCCCTTCGCCCGTATTCGATTCGAGCGCGGCAGCCTGCAGGGTCAGCACGAGCCGGTCGGCGCCGATAGCAAATCCGATCCCCGGAGCACGCGGCCCCCCCAGCATCTCCGACAACCCGTCATAGCGGCCGCCGCCCAGCAGCGCGTTCTGCGCGCCCAACCCTCCATGCGTGAACTCAAACGTAGTCCGCGTGTAGTAATCCAGCCCGCGCACCAGCCGCGGCGTTACTTCATACGCAACCAAACAAGCATCGAGCCCCGCACAAACCGCCGCAAAATGCGCCTTCGAATCCTCATCGAGGTAGTCCGCAATCTTGGGCAGAGCATCGATGATCGGCTGATCTTCGGGCACCTTGCAGTCAAGCACCCGCAGCGGATTCGTCTCGGCCCGCCGCCGGCAATCCACGCACATCTTCGGCGCGACCTCGCGCAACGCCTCGCGCAGCGCCGCCACATAGCGCGGCCGGTCGCTCGCCGAGCCTACAGAGTTAATCTTCAACGCCCACCCTGCGATACCCAACTCATCGAGGTAAGCGGCCAGCATTTCGATCACCTCGGCGTCGCGCAGCGGGGATTCAGAGCCAGCGCTCGGCGGCCCAATCACCTCCGCGCCGATCTGGTAAAACTGGCGATACCGCCCGCGCTGAGGCCTCTCCCTGCGGAACTGCGGCCCGATGTAATAGAGCTTCTGCAGCAGGCCGGCCTCGCCCAGCCCATGCTCGATGTAAGCCCGCACCACCCCCGCAGTATTTTCGGGCCGCAGGGTCAGCGACTGCGCCTTCTCCGACTGCGCCCGCGCACGGTCCTCCCATGTGTACATCTCCTTGGACACGATGTCGGTCTCTTCACCGACACCGCGTGCAAAGAGGCTGGTGTCTTCAAAGATCGGGGTGCGAATCTCGCCAAAGTTGTAGCGTGCGAAGACTCTCCGGGCCGTCGCTTCGATGTGGTTCCAAAGTTCCGTATCGGGAGGCAGCAAGTCCCGTGTGCCTCTTACTGCTTTCAGAATGCTCATGATTTTTCGTCGCTTCTATGTACTCAGTGTATCGGAGGGTTGCCAGGAAGCAGGT
>DASWUZ010000224.1:0-21705 GCA_036401395.1 Acidisarcina sp. | reverse complement strand
GTAGTCCTCATCAAAGACACTGAGACGCGCGAGTGCCTGTTCAGGGGTAAGGTTTTCCATGAATGCGTCGATGAGCAGACAATCATGACCTGCGGTGCGCAGCATTTCACGTGCTGACAGAAGCTCTATAGGGAAATGCGGTTCCGGGCAACCAAAGTAGGTCGACCCTTTGAAGGTCCAGTTGGGGTTGAGGAGAGCGAACTTCACGCGACCTCCTCAGTCAATAGAGATACCTCATTATCGCTGGAAATATAGGAACCACCCTGAGCGATCCGTTCCCGATTGCTGTGCCAGAAACTCTCAATGTCATCCAGGATGTTATTGATCGAACGCCGTGCTTTCCAGCCGGTGTGCAATTCGAGTTTCGTCGTATCGGAGATATAGAGGGGCTGGTCCCCCGGTCGTACCGCCGTGTAACGGAGACGGAGCGGAAGCCGAGCGCGTTTCTCGCACTCTTGAAGAAGTTCAGCGACAGAGATGCTGCGCGCAATCCCACCGCCGAGGTTGTAGACCTGGCCGCGGGTGCGATGCCGTGCGGCACGAACGGCCATTATCGCGTCTATCAAATCATCGACGTGGAGGACGTCTCGTACCTGGAAGCCGTCACCGCATACGGTGATAGTGCGATCCTGCAGAACTGAATATAAAAAGTGCGCGACCCAACCCTGGTCCTCATTGCCAAACTGGCGCGGCCCGGCGATGCAAGACATGCGGAAGACAACACTGTCCAGCGCATAGATGCGGGCATAATCGCGGACGTATTGATCGGCGGCGCCTTTGGAGCACCCGTATGGCGAGTGGAAGTCGAGTGGTTCATTTTCTGATACGCCATGAAAGGATTGGCGGGTCGCTTTATACCGCAAGCCGTCGGTCGAGACGGAGAGATCCTCGAGGGAGCCGTAAACTTTGTTTGTGGAGGTAAAGAGGAGAAAAGGATTGCGGCCTGATCGCCGTGCCGCTTCCAATACGTTGAAGGTCCCCAGCGCGTTTACCTGGAAATCGGTTCCAGGATCCTCAACCGAAGTGGTGACGGCGACCTGGGCTGCAAGGTGATAGATCTCAGAAGCATCTCGCGCCGCCCGGCGAACTGCGGCAGGATCACGCACGTCCCCTTCCACGATTTCCAGCCGGGAGGGCTCCGCCAGGCTTCCCAGCCACTGAATGTTATTCGCTACTCCGGCGCGGGACAAATTGTCAAAGATGCGCACCCGAGTCCCCGGCTGGCAGAGCATCCGCTCCGCAAGGTTAGACCCTATGAAACCAGCTCCACCGGTGATCAGAATCGTTCCCGAACCTTCCACTCTATTGATCCTCCACCCTCTGCTATGCGAATCCTCGAAAACTGATTGCTCATCTGAAAGCCGTCACGCGGTGAGCCCATAGGCGCTGAGTTCCTTGAGCATGGTTTCTGCCTTATCTTCCGGGTTCTGGTTTGCAAGCCAATCAGCCAATTCACGGAAGCCGGACTCATGAGTTATTTGCGGTTCATAGCCTAGCAAACGGCGGGCTTTTGATATGTCAGCGTAACAGTGGCGAATGTCGCCGGCCCGGAATTTATGAGTGACAATAGGCCGGAGATCGTTGCCGAGAGCGTTAGCAAGCAACTCCGCCACCCGGCGAATGGTCACCGGTTTCCCGCAGCCGATGTTAATGACCTCGCCGTCCGATTCCGGCCTCCCCATGGCGAGAATATTCGCGCGAACTATGTCATGTACGCTCACGAAGTCTCGCATCTGCTCCCCGTCCTCGAAGATGAGAGGAGCATTTCCATTGAGCATCCTCGAGGCGAAGACGGCAGCCACACCTGTGTACGGATTGGACAAAGCCTGGCGAGGTCCGTAGATATTGAAGAAGCGAAGAGCTGTGACGGGAAGTCCGTAGGTGCGCCCATAGATGAGGCACAGGTCCTCCTGATCGCGCTTTGAGAGCGCGTAGACGGAATTGATCTCCGACGGCTTGTCCTCAGCTGTCGGTTGTGGCTTCAACAATCCGTCGCAGAGCTGACAATACAGGTCCCATACCCCAGCCTTGAGTTGCCCGATCGAACGCACCGGAGGCGCGGCTGCCTTACCGCACTGTGAACAGACATATCGCCCTTCGCCGTAGATGGACATGGAAGAGGCAACTACTATCTTGGCTGGCGGCGTCTTCGAATCGAGAATGGCCTGGAGAAGCTCCGCAGTGCCTTGGGTGTTGATGCTCATGTAGCGGCTGATTTCGTACATTGACTGGCCTACGCCAACGGTCGCGGCGAAGTGGAAGACGACATCAATACCGGCTAGCACTTCTTTAAGGCGGTTTGGGTCGCGTATATCTCCGGTGATTAATTCCACGTCAGGAGAAAGATAGTCCGGCGGGCCTGTCGGATGAACTTGCGGGGTGAGGTCGTCGAGGACCCTCACGTTGTGTCCGGCGGCTAGAAGTCCATCCGCGAGATGAGATCCCACAAATCCACCACCACCCGTAATCAGAACATGCTTACTCATAGACAGCCATCTCCTCTTTATCGGTTGCGCTAGGCGAGAGTCTCGACATGGAAGCGTAGCGTTCAATGGCCCACGCAGCGAACTCGGCAAATTGGCTATTGTCTTTGGGGGGACTAGTGTGATGCGCCTCGATACCAAGATGTGCGGGCGTAAAACAAAGCGTCAGAGAGACCTCGAACGGGGTGAGCGCATCCATCATCCGGTCAAACCATTCCCTGGCTCCTGGTCTGTATGAGTCTGCCCAGCTTAAACCGGTGCGAAGATGGACCACGCCCAGTTCTTTCATCCGCTGCACTGCCAACTCGAGACGATGGTCTTCGAAATGGAACCACTGGCAAATTCCTGCTGAGCCGTCGCAAGGAAAAGAGTCTGCGGCGACTTTGGGGGTTCCGTCTGCCCTCAATAGCCCAAGATAATAGTGCCGGTAGTAGGAGGAGCCTTCGGCTTCCTTGTGCCGCGTTTCGGCTGGCCATGTCGCGGGCAGATCGAAGAGGCTGTACCAGTGGATGCGGTCCACTTTTCCCCGCAGCAATCGTAGCGTGCGCTCCAGGCCAAAGGCCTGTACTTCCTCAGCCCCAAACGATGAAGCTCCGACCTCGAGTACCCAGACTGGTTTCCCTGAGACTTGGGCTGCCTCGTCGATTTTGGGCGGCCAGTCACTGAGTTGCCAGTGGTTCCAGTCGAGAGGGAAACCGTGTACGCCGACAATGTCAACGTGCAAGAGCGTACCCTGTTTTTGCATCAATCGAAGGAAGTCGCAATCACATGCGGAGACGCCGCCGAGAACTACCGCAAGGCCTGGATTTACATTGCGGATTGCTGTAGAAGCCTGCGCAACCATATCGCCGAATCTGGACCAGTCTGGATCCAGATGAAAGTTCCAATGCGAAAGATTGTTGGGCTCGTTCCAGAGCACAACGGCTTCAACCATTTGAGGTCATCCTAAAGAGTGAGTAGCTGCCGCCGTGGGTTCTTTGGCGAGTTACTTGCGTCTGAAGGTACAAAGAAGAATTTTGGTTGCTCTGTTTGAGGTGTTGCGGTAGGTGCTTGGCAATAACAGAATCTGGGCAACATTTATGTCGCGTGGCCGACATTCCGTCAGGACAATGAAGCAACACAACGAAGTGATCGCCATATATTCCAGCGATAGCTAAGTCAAAACTGGAAGGTTTCCACGCTTCCACTGGCGAGGCTGAGGGACGGTGTTCCGGAGCACCCGATAGCGGCTTACAAAAGGCCTAAGGCTTTTGCGCCTGTGCTCGGGCCGATTCTGCGAATCCGGCAGAAGCGGCCCATCGATTTAGGTGCGTTGCCGGCGGGCGAAATGGTAGGCTGGAGGGAAGAATCCCTACGCTGTTGATGCGCCTGGCGAGACACAGAAGTCAAGGTCGTCTGTCCAGGTCACACGCCAAGCCTTTGATGCGGGCGGTTTTCCGCCTCCTTGCTTTGTCACTTTCGAAGGTGCCATGCAGTTCTGGAAGCTCAATCATCCTGAGTCCGCGATTGCGGCGCTTGATGCTCGCAGCGGCAGAGAATGGAGCTACTCTGCTTTGCGGGCGGACGTAGGCCGGTTTCATGCTGCGCTTCCCGATGTGGGTCGGAAGTCGCTTGGTTTCTTATTGGCTACGAATCGATACGAGTGCCTGGTCGCCTATCTGGGGGCCTTGAATGCTGGAAGTGCTTTGCTGCTGCTCGATGAATCGCTGGATGCTGGGCTGCTTTCCGAGCTTTTAGATCTGTACAGGCCAGATTGGATTTTTGAGTCCGGTGGTGCGGCTGGTTCTGCGGACTTGCTGCCTCCAGAGTTTGCTGCATATCGGGAGAGCTTGGCAGGCGTGGCCGGGTTGATGGAGCGTCGGGCTCCCCAAAATTTGGAAATTCACCCTGATCTAGCACTGCTACTGAATACTTCCGGGTCGACTGGCAGTCCGAAGCTGGTTCGGCTGACGCTTCGCAATCTGGAGGCGAATGCCGAGGCTATCGCAAGCTATCTTCGGCTCGATTCCCGAGAACGACCGATTACTTCGCTGCCGATGCCTTACTCATATGGACTATCGGTGATCAACAGCCATCTGGCGGCCGGCGCGACGATTGTTCTGAGCGAAGACGGAGTGCTGCGCCGCGAGTTTTGGGACGCGGTTGATACGCATGCGTGTACTTCGTTTGCAGGCGTGCCCTATACCTATCAGTTGCTGCTGCAAGCGGGTTTGCTGAGCAAGCGCGGCGCTTCTCTAAGAACCCTGACACAGGCCGGAGGGCGGCTCGATGAGCGCCGAATCGAGGAGATGGTTAGTTTGGCGGGAAAACGTGGATGGAAATTCTTCGTGATGTACGGCCAGACCGAGGCGACGGCGCGCATCTCGTACGTGCCGCACGATGAGCTGGCGCGAAAGGTAGGTTCGGTCGGTATTGCTATACCGGGCGGCAAACTTTCAACCGATGAGGTAAGCGGCGAACTGATTTATTCCGGGCCGAATGTGATGATGGGGTATGCGGAATCCCCTGGTGATCTTGCCAAGGGGGACGAGTTGAACGGCGTACTTCGCACCGGCGATCTGGCGCGTCGCGACGAAGACGGATATTTCTACATGACCGGCCGGTTGAAGCGCTTCTTAAAGTTGTTTGGGAAGCGGTTCAATCTCGACGATGTGGAGCGCATTGTGAGTCGTGAAACGGGGCTCACGGCTGGCTGCTTCGGCCGCGATGATTTGCTGCAGATCGCGGTGGAGGGCAGCGAGAACGTGGAGGTGCTTCGCGAGCTATTGTGCAAGAAACTTGATCTTCCCAGGTCGATTGTGAACGTGATTGCGGTGTCAAAATTGCCAAGAACCGTGAATGGAAAATTGGACTACCAGCGTTTGAGTGAAGCGGGGCTGCATCCGGCAGCGGTCGTGACGGGCTAAGGGAGAACATGGCGGACGCATTGGATCCATCGAAAACACAAAGCGGCCCCGGCGTTATAGCGCGGGAGACAGCCAGCCAACAGGCCATCGCGAAGATCTGGATGGAAGTGCTTAGCCTGCCGAGGGTCGACCCCGAAGCGAACTTTTTCGACATTGGCGGCGACTCCATGAAGGCGATGGAGGTGATCCTGCGGGTGAGCCAGGTGCTGCACGTGGAATTGCCGCTGATGGTGTTTTTCGAAGAGCCGACGGTGGAACATCTCAGTGCGGTTGCCGAGGAACTGGGTGGAGGGGGGAGCTCGGCGGAGGATGCGCTGCGGAATATCTGGCTTGATGTTCTGCATGTGAATAGCGTTGAGAGGAGTGCGAACTTCTTCGACATCGGCGGCGATTCGATGAAGGCCATGGAAGTAATCATGCGAGTGAGTGAAGTGCTGCATGTCGAGCTTCCTTTAATGGCGTTCTTTGAAGACCCGACCATTGCTCATCTCGCAGCCGTCGTGGATGAGATGGGAGGCGGAAGTACAGCCCCCACGATTGTGCGGGTACCGGGACGGACCGAGTTTCCGCTTTCTTATTCTCAGGAAGTGTTCTGGTTGCTCGAGCAGCAGAACGCCGGGACGGGCGTTTATAACACCGCCCGCGTCTTCACGATGCGGGGTGCTATCGACGCGGATTTGCTCGAGCGCAGTTTGAACGAAGTGCGGCGTCGGCACGAAATTCTCAGAGTGAAATTCGTGGTGGGCGCGGATGGGCCGATGCAGGTGGTGAGCGCCGGTACGCCGCTGCATCTGGAGGTAGAAGACCTTTCCGCACTGGGCAGCGAGGCGCGAGAGCTCGCTGCCCAGAGACTCACATTGGAGACGGTCCGTGGGCCGTTTGATCTTGAGGCCGGACCTGCGCTGCGATCGCGGCTGGTGAGATTAAGCACCAACGATTCGGTGCTGTGCATTGCGATCCACCATGTGATCAGCGATGGCTATACGGGCAGCATTCTGCTCGAAGATTTAACAGCTATTTACGACGCGTTTGCGGCCGGACAGGCAAGCCCTCTACCGGAGCCTTCTTTACATTTCACCGACTTTGCCGCGTGGGAGAGGGAGACGCTCGTCGGGGAGCGTCTTGAGCAGGATCTCGCTTACTGGGGGCCGCTGCTCAAGGGCGTGCCTACGTTTGTAGACCTGCCCGTAGATCATGAGTCACCGTCAGCGTCCGACCGGCGTGGTCATCTGCGCTCGGTTACATTGCCGAAGCAAGGGCTCACACAATTGCAATCGCTAGCCCAGGCCAATGGGGCGACCCTTTTCACCGTGCTTTCCGCAGGGTTTCGCATTCTGTTGAATCGGTGGTCAGGGCAGTCGGATTTTTTGATTGGTACCGTGTCTAGCAATCGCAGCCGCAGCGGTACGGAGCGGATGGTGGGCTGCTTTGTGAATACTTTGCCTCTGCGCAATCCGGTGGCCGCCGGGCAGAGCGCTGCGGAGCTTATCCAGAACGAAAAGACGGCGGTGATGAGCGCGTTTGCGCACCAGGATTGTCCCTTCGGCAAAATTGTCGAGGCGGTCAACCCCGAACGCACAGGCAACGACAACCCCTTATTCAATGTAGCGCTGCTTTACCAGAGCTACCCCGCCATCGCTGTGAAAGGCCGCCACTTTGAGGCGGACGATGCCAACTTCGACGCCGAAGTGGGCCTGATCGATCTGCGGTTTATTGCGTTTGAATCTGCCGGTGGTCTGCAGATCGATTGCGAGTTCAGGTCTGCGATTTATGAGATTGAGACGGTAGACAAGCTGCTGACGGCATATATGGATGTGCTGCAGCAGATGGCTGCGACGCCCGATCTGAAGGTCGAGTCTTTCACGCTCTCCAGGGAGTTGACGGAGCGCGCAGCGGCACATGAGCGCGCGAAGCACAAGCAGACCATTGCGATCACGGCGAACTTCACCGCCGAGCCGCTTGAGGCGGCGCTGGCGTTCTGGATGAAGGAACTGCGAATGCCTTCGCAATTCGAATTCGCTCCCTTTGATCAGGTGTTTCAACAATTGCTCGATCCGGCCAGCGTCCTGGGGAGCAATAAGGACGGCTGCAGCATTGTGTTGATCCAGTGGCGAGAGGGGATGCCGACTGGGAACCAGGCGCGAGAGCTGGCTGGAGCCTTGAAGAGCGCTGCCGCGCGGAGCGCGGTACCGATCGTAGTGGGAATCTGTCCCCCGTCAGAGACGACCGAGGAGGCGGTGCTCGCCAAAGAGCTCGCGGGACAGGCTGGCGTGCACGTGCTTTATCCCGGTGAGATTCTCGACCTCTATCCGGTCGAGTCGTATCGCGACGAATTTGCGGACGCGATGGGAGCGATTCCCTATACGGAAGAGTTTTTCGTTGCGCTAGCGTCGATGATCGCGCGGCGCATATACGGCTTGAAATTTACGCCGTGTAAGGTGATTGCCTTGGATTGCGACAACACTCTTTGGAAGGGTGTCTGCGGAGAGGACGGTCCCCTTGGAGTTGAGGTGGACGAGCCGCGAAGGGCGCTACAGGAGTTCATGATCGCGCAGCGGGATGCTGGCGTGCTACTGTGCCTGTGCAGTAAGAACGTTGAAGCGGACGTGGATGCCGTCTTCGAAAAAAATCCGGGCATGCTTTTGAGCGGCGGCGATTTCGTTGCCTCGCGTGTGAACTGGCAGGCCAAGTCGGAGAACCTCAAGGAACTCGCCAACGAACTCAACCTTGGCATCGACAGCATATTGCTGGTCGATGACAATCCGCTGGAGTGCGCGGAGGCGCGCGCCAATTGTCCTGGGGCAATGGTACTGGAGCTACCGCCAGACGCGGAGAAGATTCCAGATGCACTTCGTCAAATGTGGGCGTTTGATCACTGGAGTGTGACCGCGGAGGACCGGCAACGCAGCGAGCTTTATCAGCAAGAGCACGAGCGCGAACAGACGCGCTCCAGCGCCGGGGACCTTGCTGAATTTTTGCGCAGCCTCGATTTGAAGATTGATATACGGCCGATGATGCAGGACAATCTCGCCCGTGTATCTCAGTTGACGCAGCGGACGAATCAGTTCAACACGACGACAGAGCGGCGGTCTGAGGCCGAGATTATGGCTCTCCTGGAAGCAGGAGGGGAGTGCCTGGTCATCAATGTTCGTGACCGCTTTGGCGATTACGGCTTGGTAGGCGTCGCGATCTTCTCTGTTGAAGCTGGCGCATTAATTGTCGATTCGCTGCTGATGAGTTGCCGCGCCCTCGGTCGTCGCGTCGAACACCAGATACTGGCGAGGCTTGGGGAAACTGCGTTAGAGCGCGGGCTGGAAAGCGTGCAGGTTAAGTTTGTGCCGAGCGTGAAGAACAGGCCGGCCCTTGATTTCCTCGAAAGCGTCGGAGGGCAGTTCCGGCGTGCCACAAGCGATGGCGTGAGTTATGCATTTCCTACAGACTATGCGAAGCTTGCGACAGCTTTGACTGAGGACGTTGTCGAACCGGCCACAGCTGCTCCGGTTGCAGTTTCCAAAGCATCCGCTCCACGGGTGGATTTAGAAAGAATTGCTCGCGACCTGGGCAGTGTAAAAGCTATTACGCGAGCGGTCAATGCGCTGCCGTTGAAGGTCGGCGGCGCCGGGGCCATGAAGGCGCGTACCGCGACCGAAGAAATTCTCGCTGGTATCTGGGCCGCGCGGCTGCGGATTCCGCTGCCGGGCATTCAGGATGACTTCTTCAGGCTCGGCGGAAATTCACTGCTTGCGGTGCAGGTGATCTCGCGAATCAGGCAAGCCTTTGGTATTGAATTGCCGCTGCGTGCAATGTTTGAGGCTCCCACCCTGGCTGGCCTCGCCGATCGTATAGAGACAGCCCGGCGCGAGAAGACTGGGATCGTGTTGCCGCCACTCGTTCGGCGGGCCAGTTCGGCCACGGCCCCTGCTTCCTTTGCTCAGCAGAGATTATGGTTCCTGGCGCAATTGGAGCCGGATGATCCGACCTATAACATTCCGCAGATATATAGGTTGCACGGTGAATTGAATCGGACCGCTCTCGAGGACGCGATTCAGGAAATCATTTGGCGTCATGAGTCCTTGCGCACGACCTTTGATAACGTCGATGGCGAGCCCGTCCAGCGAATTGCTCTGGAGATGAAGATTCCGCTGCCAATTGTGGACTTGACCGAACTAGGTGAAGATGTCCGCCAAGCTGAGGCCGAGAAAATCGCGCGTGCGAACGCTCGTATTTCTTTCAACTTTGTAACCGGACCCCTGCTGACGGCGAAGTTGTTGAAGCTTGCTGACCGAGAGCACGTTCTGTTATTAACGCTTCATCACATCGTCGGCGATGGCTGGTCGGGAAATGTGCTTGCTACGGAGTTGATGACACTCTACGGTGCGTTTTCGCAGGGTCGCCCTTCGCCGCTGCCGGAACTGACGATCCAGTACGCGGACTATGCAATCTGGCAGCGGAGCTGGCTGCAGGGCGAGGTGCTTGAGAAGCAGGTCGATTACTGGAGGAAGAAGCTGGCCGGAGCGCCGGCGGTGCTCGAATTGCCGACGGACCGGCCTCGGCTCGCAGTGCAGCGGCATCACGGAGCGGTTTGGTCCTACAAACTTTCGCAAGAATTCCTGGTCAGGATGAACGCCCTCAGTCAGGCCGAGGGCGTCACGTTGTTCATGACCCTCCTAGCGGGGTTTCAGTTGTTGCTCTCGCGATATTCGGGGCAGGAAGACATCGTCGTTGGTTCGACGGTCGCGGGGCGCAGCCACACCGAAATAGAACCACTGATCGGGTTCTTCATCAATACGCTTCCGCTACGCGGAGACTTAAGTGGAGACCCAACCTTTCGCGAGTTGCTCGGCCGGATACGGCAGGTTGTTCTCGATGGATTTGCTCAGCAAGAGATTCCATTCGAGCGTCTGGTGGAGGAGCTTCGGCCGGAGCGAAGCTTAAGCTATAACCCGATCTTCCAGGTGCTCTTCACTCTGCAAGACGCTCCCCGAAATGATTTCGAAATTCCAGGTCTAAAGGTAGATCGGAGTTCGGTGCACCAGGCGACCTCCATCTTCGACTTGAGCTGGTTTTTATTCATAGATGCCCAAGGCGTCTTGCTGCGGGTGGAATACGAGACGGATCTCTTCGATGAGACGACCATCTCGCGCATGGTGGGACATTTTGAGACGTTGATGGAAGGTGCTTATGCCAGCCTCTTGAGGCACCCTGAGGCGCGAATTGCTGATCTCGCGCTCCTGGCTGCAGCAGAAGAGCATCGGATGCTCTTTGAGTGGAACGCTACGGAGCAGGATTACCGTAGGGATGCGACCTTGGTTGATCTCTTTGAAGAGCAGGTTCTGCGTTCGCCGAATGCTTTGGCCTGCATTTCAGGTGATGCACAGCTGACTTATTCAGACCTGAACGCAAGGGCGAATCGGCTGGCCCATCACTTACTGGCTCGCGGAGTGGAGGCCGGAACCCTGGTCGGCGTGTGCCTCAATCGTACTGAGGAGATGCTGGTCGCATTGCTCGCGATCGGAAAATGCGGCGCGGCTTACCTTCCACTCGATCCGAGTTACCCACAGGAACGGCTGAACTTTATCCTCGACGACGCGAAGGCGCGGCTGATGGTGACCGAAGAAGCCGTCCTGAATGTACTTCCGGGTCTCGAGGGAGACACTCTGTGTGTAGATACGGCTTCCATCGCTATTGCGCTGGCGTCAAGCGAGAACCCTCCCAAAGCGGGTGGCCCAGAGGCGCTGGCGTACGTGCTTCATACGTCAGGGTCGACCGGTAAGCCGAAGGGTGTGGAGATTACGCAGCGTAACCTCGTTAATTTTCTGACGAGTATGCAGCGCCAGCCGGGAATGACTACAGAGGATCGGTTGCTGGCGGTGACGACGCTGTCGTTCGATATTGCCGGGCTCGAGCTTTACCTCCCGCTCATTACCGGTGCTTGCGTGGTGCTGAGTTCGCGGGCAGACGCGAGTGATCCAGCCAGGCTGATGTATCTGCTCGATCGATGGAAGATCACGGTGATGCAGGCCACTCCCGCAACCTGGTTGATGCTGATGCAGGCGGAGTGGGCGGGTGACTCCCGTCTTAAGATTCTCTGCGGCGGGGAGGCGCTACCGCAGGAGTTAGCTACCGATCTAGTCTCGAAGTGTGGCGAGCTCTGGAACATGTACGGGCCCACGGAGACGACGATCTGGTCGTCGGTGTCGCTGATCGACGCCTCGAATGTTTCTCAGATTACGATTGGCCGACCTATTGCAAACACATCGATGTACGTGCTGAACCAACGTTTGAAGCCGGTGCCGACAGGGGTAGTTGGGGAGTTGTATATCGGCGGAGAAGGCGTCGCGAACGGATATTGGAATAGACCGGAGCTGACTGCGGAACGATTCGTCACTAACCCGTTCGTTTCGGGAACGAAGATGGACGGGGCAAAAATGTACAGGACGGGCGACCTCGCGAAGTTCCTGCCGGATGGAACGATTCAATGCATGGGACGGGCTGACGACCAGGTCAAGATAAGAGGCTTTCGGATCGAACTTGGTGAGATTGAAGCGCTCCTTTCGAGGCAAGCTGAAGTACGGCAGTGCGTGGTCGTTGCCCGCGAAGACGTGCCTGGGAACAAACAGCTTGTGGCCTATGTTGTAGTCGCCGGTGAGGGCACGATTTCGGCGGAAAAAGCTGGCGTAGAGCCATTGCTGGCCGAGCAGAAGGCCGGCGCATTGAGAGCGAACCTTCCGGACGATAAGGTGCCGAAGGTCATCGTCTCGCTGGCGGAGCAGGTTGAGAAATGGGCGGCGGCCTTTGATGAAGCCTATCTGCGCGGCGGAGATAGCGAAGACGCGACGTTCAATATCAAGGGTTGGGACAGCAGCTACACCGGAGAGCCGATTCCAGCGGAGCAGATGAAGCTGTGGGTACAAAGCACAGTGGAGAGGATTCTCTCACTAGAACCGACCAGCGTATGGGAGATCGGATGCGGAACAGGTTTGTTGCTGTTCCGCATAGCGCCCTCTTGCGGTCGATATTGGGGAACCGATGTTTCAGCGGCGGCCATAAGCTTTTTGGAGCAGCAGTTAAAGAGGACGGACCTACAGTTGCCCCAGGTCTCGCTGACTTGCGCGCCAGCCCACGAAATTGTGAGGAGGAGTGAGAAGTTTGACCTTGTGGTCATCAACTCGGTGGCGCAATATTTTCCGAATTCCGATTACTTCCTTGGAGTGCTGGAAAACGCTGTGGCCTCGGTAGACATGCGGGGCGCGGTGTTCCTCGGCGATCTGAGGAGTCTTCCGTTGCTGGATACGTTCCGCACGTCAGTCGAAATGTTTCGCGCTTCCGATACGACAACGGCTGGTGAGCTGAAACGTCATGTGAGCAGGGCCATTTCGCAGGAAAGCGAACTGCTGATCGATCCAGAATTTTTTCATGCTGTGCGTGAGCGTATTCCGTCTATCAGCCGGGTCGAAATCCAAATGAAGCGTGGCCGGGATAAGAACGAGCTTACCTGCTTCCGTTACGATGTGACGATCCATGTGAGCGCGAAACGCGCGGAAGCTATCGAGTGCGAGACGATTGACTGGAATAAGCAGCGTCTTACGCTCGACTCGCTGCAAGATAAGTTGAAGAAAACCGGGCCGGACATGCTATGCCTGCGCTGCGTCCCGAATGTACGCACATTGGCCGATGTGGTAATGGCGAAATTGCTTCATGCTGCCGATCATTCGGAGACTGCCGCGGAACTCCGGGAAGAGGCAGCAGAGATTTTGTGCGCCGAGACGGCGCTCGATCCGGAAGACTTCTGGGCTCTAGAAAGTGAGTTGCCTTACAAGATTGAAGTCCACCCTTCGCGCCGTGGCTCTCAAGCGGAGTTCGACGTCATACTGCGCCGAGTAACGCCAGGCGCGACCGTGGCTCTGCACGAGCCGCGATACGCCGCTCCGCTGGAAGTTCTGCCGCTGCGGAGTTATGTGAACAATCCCTTGCGACAAATGTTTGCGGCGGAACTGGTCCCACAACTTCGGCTGTTGCTCGCATCGAAGCTTCCGGAATACATGGTTCCGCAGTCGTTCGTGGTTCTCGATGTAATGCCTCTCACGGCGAACGGGAAGATAAACCGCAAAGCGCTTCCAGCACCCGACTCAAGTGCCGTCGAGGGCGGCGACAGTTATGTTGCGCCACGCACCCAAAGCGAGGAGATGCTATCTGCAATCATCGCGAATGTGCTGCATGTCGAGCGGATAGGCCGGGACGAAAACTTCTTTGAACTGGGCGGCCACTCGCTTTCAGCCGCTCAAGTTATTGCCCGAGCGCGGAGTGCTTTCTCTATAGAGATCTCGGTCCGGCTTCTGTTTGAGGCGCCCACCCTGGCCCAGCTGGCGGAAAAAATCGACCAACTTCAGAGGGGTCAATATGCGCTTGAAGCGCCGCCCCTTGTACGAACCGGCCGCAGCGGAACCTTGCCGCTCTCCTTCGCGCAGCAGCGCATGTGGTTTCTTGAGCAGCTTGAACCGGGCCAGGCACTCTTCAACATTCCGTCCGCGCTGAGAATCCAGGGGCATGTCGACGCCGACTTGATGCAGCTAGCGGTCGATGCAGTCGTCGAGCGGCATGAGACCTTGCGCAGCAACTTCTCGGAGCTGGATGGGGAGCCCGTGTTGACCATCAACGAAGGGGTGCGGATTCCGGTGCAGTTGATCGACCTGAATCACCTCGATGCGGGCGAGCGCGAACGTGAGGCGAAGCGGGTGATAGGGATTGAGGCCACACGGCCATTCGATCTGGCCCATGATCATTTGTTGCGCGTTTTCCTGATTAGACTATCGGCCGCAGAGAGCATTCTGCTGCTGAACATACACCACATCATCAGCGATCGTTGGTCGGTGACGGTCCTGCTGCAAGAGCTTTCAACGCTGCATCAGGCGTTTGGACAAGGCAAGAGTTCGCCGTTACCGGACTTGCCGGTGCAGTACGCCGATTTTGCAGCGTGGCAGCGGGAGGCTTCGCAGGGAGAGGACTTCAAGGAGCAGGTCGCTTACTGGATCGAGGAACTGAAGGGAGCGCCGGCGGTGCTTGAGTTGCCGACGGATAGACCGCGGCCTCCTATTGCTTCCTTAAACGGAGAAGCGGCACTGGTCTCGCTGCCCACTGAACTAACGCACAAACTGAATGCGCTCAGCCGTGACAATGAAGTGACCCTATACATGACCCTGCTGGCCGCTTTTGGGGTGTTGCTGGCGCGCTACAGCGGGCAAGAAGACCTCGTTGTCGGCATGCCCATTGCGAGTCGTAATCATTCTGAGGTCGAAGGTCTGGTCGGTTTGTTTGCGAATACGTTGCCGCTGCGGGTGCAGGTTCCAGCCGACGAAAGCTTCAAACAGCTTCTTGCCCGCACGAAATTCGCGGCTCTTGCTGCTTATGCACATCAGGATGTTCCATTTGAACGGCTGGTTGAAGAACTTCATCCGGTTCGCAGCCTTAGTTACGATCCTTTGGTTCAAGTCTATTTCATACTACAGAACGCCCCGCATGAGGGTTTTAATGTCGCAGGTTTGAAGCTGAGCTCTATTCCGACTGACTCGAAGACGGCGAAGGGTGACTTATACTTCTCGCTGTCCGAACGCGACGGGCAATTGCATGGGAGACTGGAATACAAGACCGATCTCTTCGATAGTTCGACCATCAATCGATTGCTGACTCACTATGCTGTCCTACTTGAGGCAGTTGTTAAAGAACCCTCGGTTCCAGTCTCATTACTGCCTCTGCTGACGGACAATGAACGGCGGCAATTATTATTCGACTGGAACGCGACAACTGCGGACTACCCCCAACTCTGCCTTCATGAAATGTTTGAACAGCAAGTTACGCGGACTCCTGATGCGATCGCCTGTGTTTGTGAGGAAGTCAGGCTAAGTTATGCGCAGCTCAATGAACGAGCAAATCAGGTGGCGCACTTACTTCGAGATCAGGGCGTTGGGGTCGGACACCTTGTTGGCATCTATCTTGAACGATCAATAGAGATGATGGTGGGGCTGCTCGCTATTCAAAAATCAGGAGCTGCCTATGTTCCGCTCGATCCCGGGTATCCCTCTGACCGAATCCGCTTCACTCTGGAAGATGCACAAGTGTCGGTCCTGCTATCACAAGAGAGTCTAGCTGGCACCGTGCCGGACGATCAGGTGGATGTAGTCTGCCTGGATAGCGACTGGGTCGAGATTGCCAAACGTCCCAAAGCGAACCTTAACAGCGGAGTGCGGCCGGATAACCTGGTCTACGTAATTTTCACATCTGGCACTACGGGGCGGCCCAAAGGTGTGCAGGTACCGCATCGCGCAGTCGTAAACCTGCTTAATTTCATGAAGAAAGAAATGCGGATGGGAGAAGGCGACATCTTTCCCGCTCTTGCGTCGTTCGCATTCGACATGTGCATTCCTGAGCTCTACTTGGCCCTGGTCAGCGGCGGTACGACAGTCATCGCAAGTGGCGGGTTGGCTTCAAACGGGGAGGAGCTTGCCGCCATGTTGCGACATCATGGCGCGACGATCGTTCACGCTACGCCAACTACGTGGCAGCTACTACTCGAAGCAGGATTCAGTGGAATAGGTCTGAAGAGGGCAATTGGCGCAGAAGCGCTGCCGCGTGACCTATGTACGAGGCTGCTTACCGAAGACAATTCGCTTTATAACTTCTATGGTCCTACAGAAACAACGGTGTGGTCTGCGTTTCACCATTTCCTCTCATCGAAGGAGCCGATCGTAATTGGGCGGCCGTTGGATAATACCTCTATCTACCTTCTGGACAAGAATCTACAGCTTGTCCCGATCGGCGTGCCGGGCGAGATTCATATCGGTGGCGACGGTGTAACTCAGGGTTATTTGAATCGACCCGACCTGACGTCTGAAAAGTTTGTCTCGGATCCATTCTCTGAGAAGGCCGGCGCGCGGATGTACAAGACAGGTGATGTGGGCCGGTATCTGAGGGATGGGAGGATCGTATTTCAAGGGCGAATCGACAACCAGGTAAAGGTTCGGGGCTATCGAATCGAATTAGGCGAAATCGAAAGCGTACTGGGCAGCCATGCGTCAGTGCAGGACTGCGTTGTAATTGCGCGAGAGGATGTGCCAGGAGATAGACGCCTGGTGAGCTATGTTGTCTCCACTGTAGATGCTGGCTTCGATGCTTCTGAACTAAGACGTTGGGTGAAGGAAAGACTGCCGGACTATATGGTTCCCGTTGCGTGGGTTCAAATGGATCGGTTACCTTTGTCCCCTAACGGAAAGATTGATCGGAAGCAATTACCTGCGCCGCAGTATGTGCGTCCAGAGTCAGAAAGTGGCTTTGAAGAGGCACGGACACCTACTGAAGAGGTGATAGCGGCGATATGGGAAGAGGTCCTGAGCCTCAAGCAAGTTGGCCTGCAAGATGACTTCTTCGAACTTGGGGGCCACTCGCTGCTCGCGACACAAGTAGTATCGCGGATGCGACAGGCTTTCCACTTGGAATTACCTCTGCGCGCGCTGTTCGAAAATCCGCGAATCTTTGATTTGGCGAAACGTGTCATTGAATTCCAGAACCAAGGGGCCGTTACCTTGCAGTTGTCACATATCGAACGGACCGGGCCACCTCCACTTTCATTTGCACAGCAACGGCTGTGGTTCATGGACCAATTGGAACCAAATAGCCCACTGTATGCCGTCCCCTACATTGTCCGCATGAAAGGTCGGCTGCATTGTTCAGCCCTTGAAGCGAGCCTAAACGAGATCGTCAGGCGTCACGAGAGTCTCCGCACGACCTTCGAAATGCTCGACGACGAGCCAATCCAAGTCATACACGACGAAGTCAGAGTAAAGGTAGCTATCACTGACTTGACGGTCACGGCGGAGCCGCGACGCCTGGAAGAGGCACGCAGTCTGGTAGTAGAGGAGATAAGGCGTCCCTTTAACTTGAAGACCGGGCCGTTATTACGTGCTTCCCTGTACAGGCTGGATGAAGAAGATCATGCCCTGATCATCAATACACATCACATCATCAGTGACAGGTGGTCTCTCAGTGTGCTGTCTCATGAACTGGGAAAACTTTACGAGGCAAACGTGGCGGGTGAGCCCTTTAGTTTGCCGGAGCTCACTATTCAGTATGCTGACTACGCGGTTTGGCAAAGGGAGTTCTTAAGGGGCGGACTGCTCGAGGAGCAGCTGCGATATTGGAAAAACAATCTTCGCGGAGCACCGTCGTTCTTATCATTGCCTGTCGATCGGCCGCGCAAGACCAACCAGGATTTTACCAGCGCTACTCACAGGCAAGCATTCGAGCGAGAGCTTGTGTCCAAAGTTCGTAGTGTAAGCAGGAAGAATAGCGTCACCTTCTTCATGACATTGTTGGCCGCCTTCCAACTTTTGATGTCCCGTATTGCGCAACAACAAGACGTGGTTATAGGTACAGACCTCGCAAATCGGACTCAGTTAGAAACGGAGCGGCTGATAGGTTTCTTCGTAAACCTGCTACCGATACGCGCTAAGCTTCACGGCGATGAGACTTTTGTTGAGTTACTTGAGCAGGTTAGAGAGGCGGCACTGGGTGCGTATGCGCACCAGGATATTCCGTTCGATAAACTCGTAGAGGAGTTGCAGCCAGGGCGGAGCCTTACGCATAATCCATTGGTGCAGGTCCTCTTTGTCATGCAGAATACGCCGCTGATGAACAAGGAATTCGGCGGGCTGTCCCTGAGCCCCCTCGGGGTGCATGGTTCTTCGCGGTTCGACCTTGTCTTGTTTATCAACGACCCGGACACCCTTCCATTTGCCACCTGGATGTACAACCCGGATCTGTTCAACGCCTCTTCGATCGAGCGAATGGCCAAACTTTACGCGCAAATATTGCGAGAAGCCACGTCTGCCCCAGAGATCAAGCTCAGTGAATTGCGAGACGCTCTCGATTCAACCGAGCGCACCGAACGGGAGGCGATACAAAAAGAACTTCAGGCATCAAGCCAAAAGAAGCTCAGGCAAGTGAAGCGAAAGGCCGCAGTCTAGCCGCCGGGGCTGAGGTCTTCCATGGATTCCATGTGGACCGAAGATGCCGATGACAAATGGCTGCTAAATGGAGCTCTTCCGGCTTAAACTCATAAGGCTGGATAACGGCCGTTGGAAACCAATATTTTTGATCCAGGAGCAGATAAATGACCACCATAACTTCCGATGCCGCAGTCCGTTTGCCGATCACTTACAATGTAGACCTGTTGTTGAGGGACCTGCAGGTGTTGCGCGATGTTCCGACTGCCCCGCAGCCTGGCCCCTACCATAAAGGCGAGTGGACGGGCATCGCGCTGCACTCCATGGGCGGGAAGGATTCCGTGTTTCCGAGTTCGCCGGGGATGGACAAATATCAGCAGACGGAAAACCTGGCGAGGACGCCTTACTTCAAGCAAATCCTGGACGACTTGAAGTGCCCTAAGGAAGTAGTGCGCATTTTATTCCTGCCACCCGGTGGGCACATCAAGGACCACTTCGACTTTCACACCAGCTTTCAGTTCGGCCTGGTGCGCCTGCATATTCCGATTCTGACCGACCCTGCCGTGGCCTTCGTCATTGACGGCGAGCGCATGAACTGGAAGGCAGGAGAACTTTGGTACGGCGATTTTTCGAAAGTCCACTCGGTGAAGAACGATAGCCAGATCGTTCGTGTCCACATCGTGATCGACGTGCAGATCAACGATTATCTGCTTAGTCTTTTTCCGGAAGACTTTGTCGAGCGTCGCAAGAGAGAGGGCATTTCGATGACTCGCGAGTCAGCGCCGTCTTCCGAAGCAGACCTGCGGCGCTTCATCTCCGACTTCAAGATCCCCGGCGAATTCATGCCGATGTTCGTGATCGGCAAGCCACTGTCCACGCTCATCAAGGGCGCGGTCGGATCGGTTCGCTTGATCGATGGAAAGCTGATGGTATTGATCAACAATGAGCCCGCATTTCAGCTTGAGCGGACTTCCGACGATACGTTTGGCATTTCGGGCCTTCCACCCGGAATCACGCTGCAGTTCGTTGAACAGGACCACGTCATTCGCGAAGTGGCGTTGAACCTCAAGGGCCTGCCCAAAGACCTTTACTCCGCCCGGCTTGGAATGTTCCAGGGGCCGGCCATCGATCAGAGGCGGGTGACTCTTCCGCTTGTTCCCGGATCTGCCCCCGCCGCAGGCGCCGCGCCTGGAGTTCTTTAAAGGCGTATACAGGCTCTGACGCCAGAGCTGAGGGCCGGGCAGTAAGCACGAGGACTGATCGAATGAGAATCCTGCACCTGGTGCCAAATCTTAATTATGGCGGGCTGCAAAAAATAGTTTTGTTACTGGCACTCCATCAGAGGCGAGCCGGCCACACGGTCACCATTGCATCGTGGAGTAACTTTCATAATCACCCTGAGGCCGAGCGCCAGCTTGAAGAGGCAGGCGTCAAGGTGGTATATCCTCGCCGCGAGCCAGACGGGGCAGTTACGCAGAGCAAGAAAAAGCTGATCCTGCGCCTGAAGGCCCTCATGGGCACGGGAGGAGCCGGCATTCTCCACGTCCACAATCCTTTCCACTACTACCTTTTTGGAGCCATAGCCGCACGCGTCGCCGGTCACACGAAAACTATCGAGACGGTGCACGCTACGGTGATGTTTGACTATCCCGGCTATGGGAGCCGGGGAAGAAGAAAGTTTCGCATTGCTGCCATGCTTTCGCATGGGCTTGTCTCGGTAAGCGATGAATCGGGCGCCTTTCTGCGCAAGCGGTTCTTCCTTCCCGGAAAGAAGTTCTTCGTTGTAAGGAATGGCATCGATATGACGCCTTTTCTTGCCGTGCCTGTCCGGGCCCCATCCGAGCTGATCGTCATTGGCACTGCCGGCCGGATGTCTTTCGAAAAGAACCATAAAGTACTCATCGATGCATTTTTACGGGTCTATCGCAGGCACGATAATGTTCGCCTCAGGATTCTGGGCGGTGGAAAGCTGGAAGCAGAACTGAGGGCCAAGGTCCAGGATCTTGGTCTGGATGATGTCGTGGACTTTTGCGGTTACAGCAACGATGTGCCCACTTTCTTGAGCGGCCTGGATGTCTTCGCCCTGACCTCTGACTCTGAGGCCTTGCCGTTAAGCCTGATCGAAGCCATTGCATCGGGTATACCCGCAGTGGCTACAAGTGTGGGCGGAGTGCCTTCGGTGATTCAAAACACCAGCGGTGGCTGGCTCTGCGAGCCCAATAATGCGGATTCGATTGCGGCTGCCATAGAGTCCGCAATCGGGTCGCTCTCTGCCACGGGCGATGTGGGGTTCGAGCGGGACGCGCGCACCAGGCGAGCAAGAGAAATTGCTGCGAGCTTGTATTCCGCAGAGAGAATGGCGGCCGATTATGAGGTAGTGTACAAAAAACTTCTAGGGCGCGCATTACAACCGGAGCAGCAGACTCAGTAGTCCACTAGGACAAATTTAGCCTCAACATCGTCCAATAGTGCGATGCCTTTCAACGGAAATATAAGCTTGATACTGCACTGTGTAAGTGTTCAGGCTGTACCACCGGTTCTGCAGGGATATCATTGATTGTGGGAAAGGAATTCTTGTCCAGGCCTTCGATATGGTGACTCTTCGCTTCAGGGCGCGCAGAATGAAAACAGATTCAGGCAACAGATTACGTTACGAGCAAGCCCTCCAAAATGAGAGTGGCTTCGTTTTGATCAGCGTGCTTTTTCTCGTTGCCATGATTCTGCTGGTGCTTGCCGTGGCCGCACCCCGTGTCGTTGAAGATATCCGGCGTGACCGCGAAGCCGAGTTTTACCATCGAGGGCTGCAATACAAGCGTGCGATAAAGCTCTATGTGCGGAAGATGGGCCACTATCCCACTTCGATTGACCAATTGGAGAATACAAACGACATCCGGTTCCTGCGCAGGCGCTATAAAGACCCGATAACAGGAAAGGATGAATGGCGACTGATTCATCTGGGAGAAGCTAAGGTGCCACCGATGGGGCTCTTTGGACAGCCCTTAACGGCGGGCAATCCCGCAGCTGCAGTCGGCAGCAATATCGGCGACACGAGCCAGCCTTCGGTGCCCGCGACAAGTGCCGGCGATGCCCCAGGTGCGGGGGGAGCCGGGGCGGCGGGTGGCCTCGCGAGCGGCGGAGCGGGAATTGGGGCTCCCGGAACGGGTGCTGGTCCGACGGACGGTTCCACATCCCCATCTGGTTCAACTACGGGAGGCGGAAGCACTGGGTTTATTGTCGGCGTTTCAAGCAACAGCACCCGCGAGTCCATCAGGACTTATAAAAACCAGACGCATTATAACCAGTGGGAATTCGTCTATAACC
>DASWUZ010000223.1:0-3016 GCA_036401395.1 Acidisarcina sp. | reverse complement strand
GCCGCCAAATCCCAGCATCATCCCCCACATGGTGCGCAGGCGAAATAGGCCGGTCCATTCTTCGAACGAAATACCCGTCCCGCTCTGCCCCGACCCGACTTGTCCTGCATCGAGATAGGCCACCTCTTCATTCGTCAGTTCGGCCTGCTCGCGGTCACGGTTCATCGGATACCAGGCCGCAGCAAGCGCCAGCCCCAAGCCGCCGATAATGAGGAACATCCGCCTCCAGCCGAACTCAAGCATGATCAGGGTGAGCAGCGGCGGCGCGATGGCAAGCCCAACAGTGGACGACATATTCACCGCGCTCATAGCTCGCCCTCGATCTTCGATGGCGAACCAGTCATTGACGGCCTTGACGCCAGCAGGCATGAAGGGTGCCTCGCCAAGCCCAAGGCCAACGCGCAGCATGACAAAACTCCCAAAGTTGCGAACGAGTCCCGTAGCCATCTGCGCCAGCGACCAAACCCCCATCGCAGCGCCGAGGATGAGCCGCGTACCGAGCCGGTCGAGCAGCGGCCCCGTCGGAAGCTGGGCCAGCCCATAAGCCAAAGAAAACGCGGATAGCAGCGCGCCTATCTGCGTCCCGCTAAGGTGTAGCTCCGTTCGGATTGTAGTGTTGGCAATCGAAAGGGAACTGCGGTCGAGGAAGTTGATAACTCCCGCGAGCATCAAGAACGAAAGAGTTACCCACTGAATGCGTCCGATACGCGGTGGCTTCAGGGCTTTCAACCGCCCGGTGCCTTCTGATCGCGTGCCAGCCTTGGGCCGGACGTCAATAGCCATACTTCGCCAAAACCTGGCCGTCGCTCTTCCGCAGCAAGACCATCGCGCCGCGCTGCGCCTTCAGGGTGAATGCAATGTGTGCCCCCGTCATACGGTCCTTGATGTCGACAGCGTGATCTTCGAGCGAATCGGATGCAAACGAATAAAGTACCGCATCAGGCAGAATAGTCGGAAACGCGACCACCCCTTCGCTAAGCGGGCCGACCTCATCGAAGACGGGCGCCACCCCAGCCCTGGCAAGAGCATATTTATAGAAGGCCGCAGCAGCCTCGTAGTTACTCGCCATTTCCAGAGGGTCGCTCGCCCAGATAATTTCGCCATTTCCATGCCTGAGGGTGTGGACACGCTGGCCGTCGCCAAACTCAAGCACTGCAACCGGCAGCAATTGCACCGCGTAGGAGTAGCTAGCCTTCGCAACTGCCCCCGTCCCCGCAGAGGCCGTCTTGCCCGGCGCCTCAATCCCGGGAATGGTAAATTCCGTCTCATCCACGATCAACGGGCTTTCTTTCGCAGCCACGCCGAGCGCGCTCAGCCGATCAACGGTTTGCCAATGTTCGTCTCGCCCTACAGGCCCCGTTATCGCGAGGTGCCCGCCGCGATCAACGTAAGCAAGCAACGCCTGCCAAGTATCTTCCCGAAGCGCCTGCGGGCTCGGCAAAATGACCAGCTTAGGGTCCGGAAACTGCGCGCTATGCAAATCGCCGATGCGGTTCTCCGCGACCATTCGCGCGGGCATGTGGTCCGCGTAGCATAGCGCACGAATCGCCCGCTGCTGCGAATCCCCGGCGAGCGCGTTCATCCCGGAATACTGAATTGCCTGCGGCATCAGCACCACCGTCTCCGGCGGCGTGATCACGCCGTAAACCTCGCGATGCTCCCCCGCAAACTTCGCGAAGCCCGAGAAGACATCTGCTTCCATCTTCTCCGTGCCGTCGACACGCACCGCGCCAATGGTGATCTCATTGTCGTTTGGCATGTAAGCGTTAACGTTCCAGAGCCACTCAATGGCCCCCGCGCCTTGTGCGAATGAGAGCGCCAACTTCCGCTCTACCTGCCAAGCCTCTACTTCATGTGGCAGCCGCAAATGCGCGTCCTGCTCGACACGCCTCTGCTCGCCCGTCTCCTGAATCAACATGGGCTTGCCCGGGACTTTCGCCACAAGCGAAGCCCACAGGATTGCGTCCGTACTCCACCAGGTATGGTCGGCGGTGAAGTCGATCTGGTCCGCATAAAACACCGGCGAAAGCCGTTCCCCCGGCCCGCGCTCCTCCTGGCCAACCGTGATCAGCTGCTTCGACCCCGTGTCGCGGATCGTCCCGCGCAGCTTCGCGACCCAATCAACGAAAGCGTCCTGCGTGAACAAATAGTAGTCGTAGACCTTCAGCGGATTGGCGCCGCCGCGAACACTGTCCGGCAAGAAATCCTTCGCCGCCGGCAACGCAAGCGGATCAACAGCAAACTGAGCCGGCGTATCAACCTGCTGCTGAGGGAAGGTAGCGCGCCGAGTGCCCGAGGCCGGAGCGCCCCACGCCGCGAAGAGCGCAGCCTGGTCGGGATATTTCTTCGCGACCCACGCGCGCCACGCCGACGCTTCATAGGGGTCATCCGGCATCGGCGTCGTCGACCAGAGGTTGGCATTGAAACTCGGCTCATTCACCAGGTCCCAAGCCAGAAAAGGAACGTCGCGGAAGCGCTGCACGATGGAGCGTGTGAACTGCTGCTGCGCACGGACCGCGACCGGGTTGGTGTACCCCGCCGTGCCGCTGAGCACCTCCGGCAGAAACGCAAAGATATTGAACTGCACAGGAAGATTGTTATGGCGCGCGCACATCAGGAACGCCTCAATGCTGCGCAGCGTCGCCTCATTCATGCCGCCGTCGGGAGCGAGCGTCCGGTCCCACGCGCTCCAAAGGCCTGTGCGCAGCATGTTCAAGCCCGCTCCGTGGATCTGCGTCATGTCCTTGTCCCATACATAGGCATTCGGCCGCAACAGAAAAAGTCGCTGCACATCACTCGACATATACGTAGTGCCAACGACAGGCAACGGCGCGCCGTCGAGAGTGAAGAAGTCGCTGCCGACGCCGAGCTTCGAGCCCGATGCGAGGTATCCGAGGTCGCGCATCCAAAATCCGGAATGATAGATGCGGACCGGCTTTCCATCGCGGACCAGTTCCGCCGTCACCGTGTGAAAACCTTTGCCTGCTTCTATCCTTAAAGGAAAACTCAACGGTGC
>DASWUZ010000222.1:0-62719 GCA_036401395.1 Acidisarcina sp. | reverse complement strand
TCGTCGAACCCGACAAGAAACTCTCCTATACCTGGAGCACGTTAGGACTCGCAAGCGTCGTCGTCTGGACGCTGACACAGACCGCCAGCGGAACCCTCGTGCGCATGGAGCACTCCGGCTTCGGCCCCAATCATGACGCCGCCTACAAGGGCGCGAACTACGGCTGGCAGCGGTTTATCGGTGGCTTGGAGCGAGTTGTCTCGGGGCTCGCATAGTGCCGCTCCCGACAGGTGTTTTTGTAGAGGTGGCTTGTAGTTGTGGCTTGTCGAAAAGGAGGCTGAAGATGAATGCAAAGGTAATTGGTTACTGGGCCTGCACCGTTGTGATCGCAGTCCTGTTCTTGTCCGGCGGCTTCATGCAGGCAATGCGGTTCCCCGCGGCCACCGCCGGCATCACGCATCTCGGATATCCAATTCATTTCTCCATACTGCTCGGCGTCTGGAAAATCCTCGGCGCGATCGTGATTCTTCTACCCGGGTTCGCCCTGGTCAAAGAGTGGGCCTACGCAGGCATCGTCATCGATCTGACTGGCGCTTCGGTCGCGCACGCCGCAGCAGGAGGGCCAGCCGGGAACGTGATCGCGCCGCTGGTATTCACCGCAATCGTCGTCGCGTCCTGGGCACTGCGCCCCTCCAGCCGCAAGCTAATTCTCAGTTTGGGGCCACGAAATGTCTCGAGGACTGTCTCCGCCTGAGCAGTTCGGAACACAGCGGCTGGACTGCGACTATCAGGCGCGCCCTTGAGCCGGCCCAGCGACCAGGCGCATCACTGCATGGCCCACAACCACCAGCAAGGCATAGATTGTAGCGTCGGCGACCACCGGCGCGACGCCTGCTGAGAAAACCATCCAGGCCGGGAAAGTTGCGGCGAACCAATGGTCGCGAACCGGGCCGATGATCGCCACAGCGAAGACACAGACAGCCAGTCCGCGCCCGCCGAAGCGCCGGACTACCCTCCAGGTAATCAGGTAGACGGGCGCGCACGAGACAGCGACCCCGAGCCAGAGCAGCAGCACTATGTGCGGAGAGTTGGCCTTCGGCGCTTGCCACCAGCTCCGAGCTTCACCCAGCGCCACCGCCAGCAGGGCCACCACTCCGAAAACGGCTCCGCCCGCTATGGCGCCCTCGATTCGGCGCACTCCGGCGCGCGTCAAGTAGGCCACGGCCACCAGGGCAGCGAGATACAAGCCAGCCATCAGAGTTATCTGGCCTGTCGTCATCCGATCCCCTCTCGATGTCGCAGGCGGCATCGTAAAAACCTCGGAGTTTCTGTCCGAACGACGACACGTCCGTCGCCAACACATCGGCTCGTTTTAGGCCACTCTGTTCCAGAACCCGGCATTAACACAATAGGATTAAACTAATCTTAAGAACATTGTCATTATTTTGTTGACGTAAAGCGCCGATGACCCTACTGTTGCAGAGGTTATCTGCCTCCCAAGTTTTTTTCTCCCCAAACAAGTCCCGGAGGATCGTATGGAACCACGCACGCTCAAGTTCTGTAGCAAGCTACTATTCGCTACAGCCGCATTATCTGTGCTCCAGCTCGGGGCATTCGCGCAAGGAAATTTTTGCACCCGCTACCCGGTCGGCAGCACCTTTGCCGAGCCCAGGGCGCTTTACAGCACCGACGGCAAACTCACGGTCGACCTTTCCTACCATACCCAGATCGATTCCTCTGGCAATCCTCTTTACTGCTTTGTTACTAAAGATGGAACGCAGTCTCCCACCCTCCATGTCCACCCCGGCGACGAACTGATCATCAATTTCACCAATGTCGTTCCTTACGGCGCATCTCCATCCCGGCACATGCGGACGATGCCCGCGATGTCCATGACCGTCGGCCCTCCTACTGAGTGTGGCCCCAAGCCGATGAACGAGACCTCGGTAAATATGCACTTCCACGGCACTAATGTTGCCCCCGTATGCCACCAGGATGAGGTTATCCAGACCGTCATCAACTCGGGCGAAGGCTTCCGATATGACCTGCGCTTCCCAGCTGACGAGCCGCCGGGTCTGTATTGGTACCACCCCCACATTCACGGCATGGCAGAGGGCGCGGTGCTCGGCGGCGCTTCCGGCGCGATCGTTGTTGACGGCATAGAGAATGCTAATCCGATCGTCGCGGGACTGCCCCAGCGCACCTTCGTCCTCCGCGACAACGTAGTGCCCGGCAATCCAACCCCAGGAGGCCCGGTTCCTGCCTGGGACATCTCCCTCAACTACATCCCCATCCCTTATCCCTCGTTCACCCCTGTTGTACTTCCCATGAAGGCCCAGGGAAGGGAATTCTGGCGGGTAGTGAATGCCGCAGCCGATACCATATATGACTTGCAGCTCCGCTACGATGGCGTCCCTCAGCCATTCACAGTGGTAGGGCTTGATGGCGTTCCGGTGGGCTCACAGGACGGCACGGGCCGAGGCAAGTCTTATACGGCCTGGCACTTCCTCATGCCGCCGGGGGCAAGAGCTGAGTTCGTAGTGACCGGACCCTCAACTAAGGTGAAGACGGCCCTGCTCTATACAGCGAACATCGATACGGGTCCCTTCGGCGATAACGATCCGGAGCGCCCCATCGCCCTCATCAAGGCTTCAAGTCAGGGGCCCGTCAAGTCGGCAATGATGACCATGCCCGCCCACACCGGCATTCTGCCACTGGAGCGTTTCAGCGGCCTGGACAGAGCTGTACCCACCACCAGTCGCAAACTCTACTTCTCTGAAGTGCTCTCCAACCCCAGCGACCCAAGCAGCCCAACGAATTTCTTCATCACGGTTGATGGCGCGACGCCAGTTCTCTTCGATCCCGCCAATCCGCCCGCCATAGTCACGACACAGGGCGCGGTGGAGGACTGGACCATCGAAAACCGCTCTGAAGAAAACCATGAATTTCACATCCATCAGATCCACTTCCTGCAGTTGGAGGAGAATGGCCGTCTGGTTTCAAATGGGCAATACCTCGACACCATCCAGGTCCCTTACTGGACGGGGACCGGTCCTTATCCCAGCGTCAAGGTGCGCATGGACTTCCGCGGTCCGACGGTTGGCGACTTCGTCTACCACTGCCACATCCTCGGCCACGAAGATAACGGTATGATGGCGATCATCCGCGTTAAACCGGCCCATTAATCAAACCGACCACCACCGCGGCGCGGGCTCCAACCAGGAGCCTGCGCCACGATTATTCATGCTAGGCCCACTCACTATGGGCTGGAAGCGCCTGGCTCCAGGTTCCAACCTCCTCATCCCACAATCCTCGCCGAGCGCCAGTTTAGTTTTAGTTTGTAGGATTGAAGCGGTAAGTAGTACAAGCTTGTAGGTTCCGGCCACAAGCCTGGGGCGCGCGAGCACGCAGGATAGCGACCAGGCTGGGCGGGTCATGCTTCGCGACTTCGAAAATCGCTGTCTGTGCAACATTGGCGTCATCGCTGAAACTAATTGAAATCAGATGCTTTCGTTCCCGCCGCTTCACTAGCCCCACCGCAATCGCCGGCAACACTCCAAGATGATGCGCAACCTCGGTGTGGTAATTGAAGCCCGTGATGTTCCCGTAAGGGATTTTGATCTCAGTGGCATGTCCATTCGCACGAAATTGAAAGATGATAGCGGTCGGCAAGGATGTATCAAACTTACCGGTCACCTCCAGCGGCACCGTGGTCAGGCTGCCGCCTGTGTAAGCGACCTCGCCTGACTCGACCGCCAAGGATTTCAACGGGAACGCCAGCCCGAGCAACAAGGCGACAAAGGCTGGCGCTAATCGGCCCCAGGCAAGCACGATTACGATCTGATCCATTAAACAGAAGCGGAAGCGCTGCGATACGGCTGGTATTGCGGATATAGTTTGCATGTCCAGACCTCATTTGAAGTTTGTCGAAGTGGAATCCCGGAGAGGGGCCGGTTCCATCGATCAATGAGGTCACAGTAAAGATAAACGCTGGCTTCGTGGCCGCGTCTAAGGACACTTTCTCAGGCGCCACAGTGGCAGGCGTTGGCAGGAGTCGTGGCCAGGCAATGGCTAACAACCACAAGCGGACTCAAATCTGACCCGCTAAGCTGCGACGCTTGGTTTGGAGCGCGAGCCTGCTTCTGTACGACGACGCGAGGTGAGTGGCACGACGTTGTCATGGCTCTGGGCCAGCTTCATGCGGCGCACTTCGCCCGCGCTTAATGGCCTCATACTCTCCGCGGAGTAGAAGACCTGCCGTCCACAATCAAGGCAAACCTTGTAAGTCTGCTGCTCCAAAGTAAAAGGCCTGGTGAGCTTTTCGTGGCGGCAGCCCAGGAGAATTTCGTAGAAGAAATTCAATATTGCCCTGATAACACGCATTTTCCGGCCTCCTCCATTACTTTCGCGCAACAGCTCTGTCGGCTGGCAATCCAATCAAATTAGATGCCTGGAGAGACGAAAGGGCGCATTCAATCGCCAAAAGCGGGACACCGAAGCTCACGTTACTTAAAGGTTTTCGGGCTTAGTGCGCACAGTGAGGGGAGTGCTGAGGCCGTAAGGACGGCCGATGGTCGGGGCGGAGGGATTCGAACCCCCGGCCCTCTGCTCCCAAAGCAGATGCGCTACCAGGCTGCGCTACGCCCCGACTAATGAAATTGTATCGCAGCGAGAAAGCCGCTAGCGTACCGTGAGCAGACGCCACACAACCGCCGCCAGCAAGAGGACCGGAGCTGAAACTACGGCCAGCAAAGCCAGCGCGAGCAGACTGAGAAATACCCAGTCCCTCCACGTATGCCGGTGCGGCTGCGCGAGATGTCGCGTCAGCAGGGCGTAGTTACGGCGGTTGGCCTTCCACGCGATGTCGAACAGATTTCCGAACACGGGAATGGCGCCTACGCCGACCTCAATGGCGACGTTTGCCACCATCCGGACCAGCGTCACGTAAGGGACGCCACGAAACCATGCCGCGATCAAGAGGATGCACGATGCAAGGCCGCCGAGCAGATCGCCAAGGCCGGGGACAAAGCCGACGATGCCATCCAGGCCAAAGCGAATCGATGTTCCCGGCACGGTAAAGCAGTCGTCGAGCAGGTGCGAAAGGCGGTCGAGATTTTCGTCGCTGAAGAGCACCTGCCCATGGTCAGTGCGGTGCGGCACAGACTGGGGCACATCGCCCACGGGAACAACTTGAGTGTCGAGTGGAGGCAGGATTTCGGGACGGCTGTTTGCACGCATAAGAGCAGACTTTCCGGTATGTCATTCAATGAGATGCACACGCGGCGGCGGGCCGGGTGGCGTGTGCCGAATGCTACAATCGAAGACTATACGGCGGCTATAGTTCAGAGGCAGAACGCCGGTCTGTGGCACCGGATGTCGTGGGTTCGACCCCCACTAGCCGCCCCAATCCAGCCCTCCCAATTCTCAGTTTCTGCACCGCAATTGCGCGGACATCTGCGAGTAAGCCTTGACTCCTGCCCCCCATCTTAAACACCTTTCAGTGGCGAATGACGGCTCGAAGCAAGGGATGGTCGGCCCCACTGGCGTCGACGCAAGCCCGGTAACATGGCCAGATAACTGTTTTATAGGTACGTCAGGCTGGGCTTACTCAACGTGGAAGCCGGGATTTTATCCCGCAAAGCATTCGCCGAAGAAATTCCTTGAGTATTACGCTACTAGGCTGAATTCCGTTGAAGTGAACTATACCTTTCGCCAACTCCCTTCGGCAGCGATGGTCGAGTCGTGGCTGGCTGCTACCGGCGAAAATTTCCGCTTTTCGTTTAAGACTCCGCAGCGCGTAACCCACTTTCAGAAGTTAAAGGACTGTGGCGGAATCATGTCCTCATTTTCCTCGGCATTCAACCGAGTCATAGATGGGGGACGCATGGGAATCGTCTTGGTCCAGCTTCCGCCCACGTTCAAGGCTGACCCGGCGCAGCTTGACCGCTTTCTGGACGAGACTCACGTTGCCTGTGACGCGCCCGCGATGCGCATGGCTATTGAGTTCCGAAATAGATCGTGGTTTACGGATGAGACATTTGAGATCATGCGTCGGCATCAGGTCGCGCTCTGTGTCGCAGAGAGCGATGATCTCCAAACGCCGGATGTTGTTACGGCGCCTTTCTCTTGCTATCGCCTTAGGCGAAGCGGTTACCAGCCGGCTGACCTGGAGGCGATCGCCTGCAAGCTTGGCCAACGGGCGCGCCAAGGGGATGTCTTCGCTTACTTCAAACATGAAGATGAGCCAACCGGAGCGCTTAGCGCTGAGCATGTTTTGCGATCGCTCTCATTGCCGCAGAACAAGGTGACGTAATGAAGCTTTCCGCTGAAGATGAGGTGCAGCCTCGAACCCATGCAGCCGGCGCGCCAGCGGTGGCAGGCGGGGGCGTACTTGAGGGAACGCCCTCATGGCTACAGGAGTTTGAGCCGCCGTGGTACCTCCGCAATGGCCACCTGCAGACCATCGTGGGCAATTTTCTTCCCAGGAAATATAGTTTGCCGGAGCCCGAGGCCCGGTGGATCGAGGTGGAGGCGGGCGAAGAGCACCGACACGGGCCTACGATGGTGGCCTGCATGTGCCACTGGCAGTGTGAGCCGGCGGCCTGCCCCACGATGTTGTTGCTGCACGGATTAGAAGGCTCTTCCAATTCGCAATATGTACTGGGAAACGCGTCGCGCGCCTGGGCAGGTGGGTGGAATGTCGTCCGAATGAACATGCGGAGCTGCGGTGGTGGGGAGGAGCAGTCGCCGTCGCTTTACCATTCCGGCAGATCGTCAGATGTCGGCAAGGTTGTGATGGAGTTGGTCCGCCATCTTTCACTTCCCGCAATTGCGCTCGTCGGCTACTCCATGGGCGGCAACATGGTGCTGAAGCTGGCGGGTGAGCTTGGCGAAGCCGCGCCGCCGGAGTTGCGTGCCATCGTTGGCGTATCGCCGCTCATGGATCTTTCTGCCTCGTCAGATGCGCTTCATGAGCTGCAAAATCGGCTCTACGAACGAAGGTTTCTGCGCGCAATGCTGCGGCGTTTTGAACGGAAGTCGCACTTGTTTCCGAAGGTATATCCCGCACCGGCCTACGAGCCGCGATCGATTTGCACCATGCGCGATTTTGATGAGCACATCGTGGCGCGATACGCCGGGTTTTCAAGTGCGGATGACTACTATGCACAGGTGTCCAGTTCGCAGTTCGTGAGTCGGATCGCCGTCCCGACGCTGATCTTGCACGCTGCTGACGACCCTTTTATCAGGATGCTCTCAGAAACGCGGCGACAGCTCGAGAGCAATCCCTGTGTGACTTTGATCGAGACGAAGCACGGTGGGCATTGCGCCTTCTTATCTAAGGAGCGCGGCAACGATGGTTACTGGGCGGAGAAGACGCTCTTTGGCTATTTGCGGGCAACGATAGACGGCGGCGCTTAAAGTGGAAGCGGATTGGGCGGTCGAGATCGGCGCAGGGCTGGATTGTATTGACGTACCGTGGAGCGGCGAGGATTGGGGTCCCGGCAGCAGTTGCGAATTTATAGATTTGCTGGCCGCGCCCGAATTGTCTGCCTCAATCGCGAGAATTCCCGAAGCGCGCGATGAGTCGGCGCTCTGTAGTGGGCTGATTCGGTTGAACGGGCCCGGTTCCCCCGTCTTCACCTCTAAATGCGATCTCTGGACACTGGAGTCAGGTGAGATCGATTCTTACGAACTCGATGCCGCTGGTCCTGTGATAGCGGGACGAGCCTCTTACATTGATTTCGTGTTTCGCGACGCGGCGCGTTTCGCGTCTTTTGACGCGCACGAGAGATGGATGCGGCGAGTAGTGGACTATCTGCGGCAGAGCGCGCTTCGCTCGGTCCGGGTTGACTTCGTGTTGCGGCAGGCGGAGGTCAGGGGAGTAGAAGGCTTTGGCATCAGTTTCTATGCCATAGGTTGTGGGCCGGATGGCGTTTCTGCCGCGCTCTCGTGGGAAGCCGCTCTGGCCGCTGCCGTTGAGGCAATCTGCGATCAGCAATACTTGTCCGCGGCAGACTGACGCTACAATGAAACTATCCCGTGCGATGTGGCTTCAACTGCGGCGCAGGCCCGGAGGAAGCCCGTGGGCGAGTAGCTCAATTGGATAGAGCACCGGCCTTCTAAGCCGGGGGTTACAGGTTCAATCCCTGTCTCGCCTACCATTTAGATCAATGGCTTAAGTGTTGCATGGAAAATTCTTGCCCTGCTAGGCGAGGCCTGCCGGTCCCTCCCCGAATGAAAACCTGTAGGTCTGGCCTTGCTTGACCAGAAGTGAGAAAACATCCGGAGTTGCGCCCGGTTTCAACGGTTGCGCCACCCCGCCTGTATCGATGGCGTGGTTAACTTTGCCGCCTTTGGGGATGCGGAACTGATGCTCCCCGTCCCTGAGCGCATATACCTCTGCGGAGATAAGCTGCCCCCCATCCCAGGCGACGTCTACTTCTAACCCTCCGCGGGCTCGCAGCCCTTGCACGGAGCCTTGCTGCCAGGCTTTGGGTAGCGCAGGCAGGAGCGCGATTTCGCCGTCATGGCTTTGCAGCAGAAGCTCGGCCAGCCCTGCCGTCGCTCCGAAGTTGCCGTCGATCTGGAAGATGCTTCCATTCCGCGCTGGATGACTGTCGAAGAGATTCGGACCTGTGCTGTGTTCCATCAGCAGCTTGAGCGAATCCCATGCCATGTCGCCATCCAGCAGCCGTGCCCACAGGCCGATGGCCCAGGCGCGGCTCCATCCGGTGTAGGCGCCACCATTGGCCAGTCTCCGCTCCAGGGACTTCCGCGCAGCCTGCCATAACTCCGGCTGGTGTTGGGACGTGATCTCCCACCCGGGATATACCGGGTAGAGATGAGACATATGCCGCTGGCCGGGCTGATTTTCATCGAAGTCAACGGACCACTCCTGCAACTGGCCATATTTTCCAATCTGGTAGGGCGGCAGCCGCTTGATGGAGGACTCCAGCGTGGCAGCGAATTCGTGGTCTATGTCCAGATCGCGCGATGCGGCGATGAGGTTACTGAAAAGTTCCCGGATCAGGGCGAGATCGAGCGTACAACCTATACTCGCGTTGGCCGGCTTCCCGTTGGGCGCGAAGAAGCTGTTTTCAGTCGAAAAGGACGGACAGGTGGTGAGGTGGCCTTGATGATCTTCAACAAGCCAGCTTAGCAGGAACTCTGCCGATCCTTTCATCACAGGGTAGGCTGTTTCGCGCAGGAATTGTTGGTCGGCGGTGAAGCGATAGTGCTCCCACAGGTGCTGACAAAACCACGGCCCGCTCATGCAAAAATTTGCCCAGGTTGGATCGGCAAAGAGGGTGCCCATCCCTACCGGCGCAGACTGCCTCCATAAGTCGACGTTGTGGTGCGATACCCATCCTTTGGCGTTGTAATTGACGCGCGCGGTGACCGCGCCGTTCTTGCTGAGACCGGTGACCATGTCGAACAGCGGCATGTGGCATTCGGAGAGGTTGGTGGTTTCCGCGTGCCAGTAATTCATTTGCACATTGATGTTTGCGGTCCAGTTCGAGCTCCAGGGCGGGCGTATCTCGGCGTTCCAAATTCCCTGTAGATTGGCCGGTTGGGTGCCCGGCCTTGAGCTCGTGATGAGCAGATAACGTCCCATGTTGAAATAAAGCGCGAGGAGCGAAGGATCGGGATTAGTCGCCGTACCCGAGACGCGCCCATCGGTAGGCAGTGGCGGCGAATTCTTTTCTTCACCGAGGTCAAGTCGTACCCGTCGAAACAGCCTTTGATGGTCGGTCACGTTTGCAGCTCGAAGGCGGGTATACGGGACCCGGCGCGCTACCGATACCGGCGCGGTGGCCGCTGCAAAGACGGCTGAAGGTAAGCCGTCGGGCAATACACCGTAGTCTTTGAAGCCGGTCGCCATGCCTACAAGCAGGACCACTTCGGTTGCGCCGTTGATGGAGAGGCTTCCATCCGGCTGTGCTGTGATCCTTCCACCCGTAGAACTTGCCTGCAGCACGCAGGCGAAATGCATTCCTCTCCCCTCGACGTTGCTGTACTGGATGGGGTTCGCAGCGAGTTGGTCAGACTTTACCTGCGCTGCCGCCTCGGCTTCGTTCATCGCGGGCGCGGCTCTGTCCCGCTGTGGGGGAGCGGCGGCAGCCCCAGGGGCGGGAGCTGTCGGAGGAAAAAATAATGGAGACCGCTCCTTCGCGGAAAACAGATAATTCGGCGCCGATTCGTTTGGCGCCTTCCCGGTCAGATGAATTCTGTCATTCACCGCCTCGACCTTCGACTGTAGCTGGCTGGCAAGGCGCACCTTGCAATCGAGCCCACCCGGTTTGCTGCACGAAAGCTTCACGACGACCAACTGCGCCGGAGCGGAGACGAATACTTCGCGACTATAGGTAGCATCGCCAACGGTATAGGTGACAGTAGCTATGGCAGTATCCAGATTGAGTTCGCGCCGGTAGCCCCTGACTACAGCCGCGTGATCGTAATCGATCAGGAGATCGCCAACCGGTTCATAAGCCTGGTTGTAAGGGCCCTGCATGTTGCGGCACTCCACATCGGCAGCCTGATAGTCCTTGTCCTGGAGCAGCAACTTTCTCACCACAGGCAGGTGTTTGGCGGCTTCGGGATTGTTCCAGTCTGTCGGCGCGCCTGACCACAGGGTGTCTTCGTTGAGCGCGATACGCTCCTGCTGCGCTCCCCCGAAGACCATCGCCCCCAATCTTCCGTTGCCCACCGGCAGGGCGGCAGCCCACTCTGGGGCCGGTTGTTCAAACCAGACAAGCACATCGGCGGCCTTTGGTTTCAACGGGCGGGAGTTGGCTCGTGGGGTCGCCCCGAATGCTCTACGCTGCAATTTGCTTGCTGCGGCTGTTGCGCTGAGCAGGCCGATGAAGCGCCGCCGGGTCGTTTCGAAACTCATTCCGTACTCCTGTTATTTGTAAAACTACACGTGGGTCACTTCGCATGTGGTGATGGTGCCTTGTTGCGAGAATTCGATGTCCAATTTGACGGTTGAAACCCCATCGCTTTTCGCTACTTCAGGCTTATTGAAATCCGGAGCAAGCAATCTTTGTGTATATTGGTTTTCGATCTAGTTTAGCTATAAACAGTAAACGTTTCCTTTAGCGATTAGCAAGACTGACCGAATTGCCCTCTTCGCTGGAAATTTAACCCATGATAACGAACATCCGCGCGATGAAAATATCAGGGCTTCTGAGAATTCTCGCCGTATTGCTCCTTCAGCAGGCAGCTTCGTCCAGACAGACATGACCGGCTTTTGGAAGTTCAGCCTACCCTACGGCGGCACATCGTATCTCGAGCTCAAGCAGCGGGGTGAAGTGGTCACCAGTGTCGGTCGAGGAGGCCCTCGCAGGGCGATTACGGGCACGCTTCACAACGGCAAGCTCCACTTGGAAGGTGCGGTGGGTCGGCCGGGGAGTAAGCCGCCGGTCTTCGATGGAGTTGTTGGCGATGTAGTTTTCCGCTAGAGATTTGAAGCGAATTGCAAGGAAAGAAATTGATAGGGAGAATGCGATGAAGAAAGCCCTGTTGTTGGTGTTGCTGTCCACCGGAGTTTGCTGGGCTCAAGCGCCGGACACGTTTCAGCCGGCCTCGACGAACGTGCCCAACGCGGAATACCCGCGGATCAGTCCCGATTCGCGTATTCAGTTTCGCCTCAAGGCCCCCGACGCGCAGAAGGTCCAGGTGCAGGTGGGCGCGACGCCAGCGATGGACATGATCAAGGGCGAGGATGGCGTCTGGACGGTGACTACGCCGCCCATCGTGCCGGGCTTTCACTACTACTACTTCAACATCGATGGTGTGACGGTCAATGATCCCGCGAGCCGCGCTTTCTACGGCGTGGGCAAGGATTCAACGGGGATCGACGTTCCCGAGCCGGGCGTGGATTTTTATAACGTGCAGGACGTCCCCCACGGAGAAGTGCGAGAGCACTGGTACCACTCGGACGTGACGGGCGCGTGGCGGAGGGTGTTCATCTACACACCACCTGATTACGACAAGAGCATGAAGACGCGCTACCCTGTGCTCTATCTACAGCACGGCGGTGGAGAGGACGAGACGGGGTGGATCAGGCAGGGGCACGCGAACTTCATCCTCGACAACCTGATCGCAGAGGGTAAGGCGAAGCCCATGCTCATCGTGATGGCGAACGGCTATGCGCGCCGGCCCGGGCCGGTCGATCCGGCTCCGGCGCCGTTTGGCTCGCCGGCCGGCATGAAGGCCATGCAGGCCGCCGCAGTGACTTTCGGCGACGATCTGCTCCACGTTGTCATCCCGATGATCGACTCAACTTACCGAACGGTACCGGACCGCGAGCATCGCGCGATGGCGGGGTTGTCAATGGGCGGCATGCAGACCTTTCAGGTGACCCTGACTCATCTCGGCACCTTTGCTTATATCGGTGGATTCAGCGGAGCGGGCATGGGTTTCGTCTCCGGCAACAACACGCTGGACACTAAGACGGCCTACGACGGTGCCTTTGCCGATCCGGATGCGTTCAATAAGAAGGTGCATCTGTTATGGCTGGGGGTGGGCACAGCTGAGCCAGAACGGATGCACGTCGGACTGGTGGCGTTTCACGAGGCTTTGGATAAGGCCGGGATCAAAGTTACGTTTTATGAGTCTCCCGGAACGGCGCATGAATGGCAGACCTGGCGGCGAGATCTGAATCTGTTTGCTCCGCTGCTATTTCAGAAAGGCGGGAAATGATTTCTATCTTTAGCGCCAAGTGTGGATTTGGAAAGGACTGCCTCAAGATGACACGTCGATACGCTTTATTTCATCTCGCCGCGATGGCCACGGTCTGGAGCTGCTGTGCGGTGTCGCCGCTGCTATGCCACGCGCAGGCTGCCATGCTTGCGCCGACCCCACCTATGGGATGGAACAGCTGGGATTCCTTTGGGCCTTCCGTTCGCGAGGACGAAGTTAAGGCGAACGCGGATTTCATGGCGGCGAAGCTGGCGAAGTATGGCTGGCGCTACGTCGTTGTCGACATCGAATGGTACCAGCCTGACGCGCATGCGCATGGATACATCGCGCGCGGTCGCGTGACGATGGATAAGTATGGCCGGTTTGTTCCTTCGCCGAACCGCTTTCCGTCTGCGGCTGGCGATACCGGGTTTAAGCCGCTGGCCGACTATGTTCACAGCAAGGGTTTGAAGTTTGGCATCCACATCATGCGCGGCATTCCGCGCGAGGCCGTCGACAAAAACCTGCCCATTGAGGGTACGGCGCTTCACGCTGCCGACGTCGCCGACAAGGTCAACGTCTGCAAGTGGAAAGGGATGGAAGACACTTACGGCGTGGACATGACCAAGCCGGGGGCGCAGGAGTACTACGACTCGATTGCGCGGCTCTATGCGTCGTGGGGGGTGGACTTCGTCAAGGCCGATGATATGAGCCGGCCGTTTCGCGGACCCGAGATACATGCGCTCCGTGTTGCGCTGACAAAGACCGGACGGCCGATCGTGCTCAGCCTCTCGCCCGGCCCTGCGCCGATCGATAAATATCCTGAGCTAAAGGCGGACTCACAAATGTGGCGGATCTCAAACGATTTCTGGGACCGCTGGATCGATATAAAAGAGCAGTTCGACCGCGCGCGTGACTGGGAGAATGATTCCCACCCCGGCGGGTGGCCGGATGCCGACATGTTGCCGCTCGGACATATCGCCATTCGCGGCGAACGCGGCGACGACCGCAAGAGCCTGCTCACCCACGACGAACAGATCACGCTCATGAACTTGTGGGCGATGTTTCGATCGCCCTTGATGTTTGGCGGCGACCTTCCCAGCAGCGATGATTTCACCATCCGGCTGCTTACCAATGCGGACGTGCTGGCGGTGAATCAGCACAGCAGCCATGGACACGAGTCCTATCGCAAGGACGGTGTTATTGCGTGGACTGCTGATGGGCCGGCGGGCGTTCGGTACGTGGCGGTTTTCAATGCTTCCGACGCGGTCGCGCGGGTTGACCTTGCGTGGCCTGAGGTGGGGGTTGCGGGGCCTGCGTTCAAGGTGAAGGACCTGTGGCAGAAGTCCGAGGCAAACAAGGACGTCGCGGACAGCAAGGGAGTCCACACTTCAATTGCCGCGCACGCGAGCGTGCTCTATGAGCTTAGTTCTCGATAGCGAGGCGGAACATATTCGAAGGTGAATGCGGAAGGTTTAATGCGCCGGCTCTTTGACCGTGACTACGCGGTCAGCGGCCACGTCTTTGAGGATCTGCACGACTCCTGAAGGCCAGCGTATTTCTACTGCACTCGCCCGAGTATCGACACCAAGTCCGAAATGTACCGGGCCGTCGCTCGACGAGGCGTAACCGGCGCTCGTGGTCATATGGTTGTATTGCACGCCGCTGGCCGTTGTGACCTTGATGCGAGCGCCGATGCCATCGCGATTGCTGCGCGTACCCTGAAGCGCGACGTCGAGCCAGTGTCCAGACGATTCGCTTCGGTTCATCCAGATCTCCGCGTCTCTGCCAAGCGCGGTCACAACGACATCAACGCGGCCATCGCCATCGAAGTCGCCGAAGGCACAGCCGCGATGGCGGCCGGGAGGAAGGGCGTTCAATCCGGCGTCGGCTGCCAGTGCGGTCCACTTGCCGGTGCGACCGGGGTTGCGGAAGACAAAATTGGATTCGTCGACGTTTGTGCCAAGGGTCATCAGGGATAGCACGTGGCCGCCGGTCACGAAAATGTCCTTCCACCCATCGTTATCGAAATCGTAAATCCCCAGGCCGAACCCGGAGCGCATTAAGCTCGCCTCGCGCATTCCTTCGTCTGCGGTAGCCTCGTGGAATTCCTTTCCAGACTGATTATGGAAGAGAGGGAACGTCTGGTTCGCTAACGCTGCGAACGCAATGTCGGGATAGCCGTCGTTGTCCAAATCGCGGAAGTCCAACCCCATGCCTGAAATAAAATTTCCGTCGTCGGGTAGAGAGACGCCGGCCTGCATTGCCACTTCATCGAACCTGTTGCCCCTGTTGTGAAACAGGAAATTGTAGTAGCCGTCGTTAGTGACGAACAGGTCCGGCTTGCCGTCTAGATCGTAGTCCGCCATGCCAACGCCCATTCCCTTGCCAACCTGCGCACGGACGCCCCACTCCGCGGAGCCATCTTTGAAGGTGCCGTCCCCATTGTTGAGAAACAGTTGGTTGGGAAGTCCCTTGTAATAGCTCGGCGCGCAGTAGTCGGAAATGTTGTGATACTTGCAGAGCGGCTCTGTCGCATAGTCCCACTGGAGATAGTTCACGACGAAAAGATCGAGTAGGCCATCGCCGTTTACATCGACCCACGTAGCTGCGACCGACCACAGCGGGCCGTATTCCGTATCCGGCTTATCTAGTCCCGCCTTCGCGGTGACGTCAGTGAAGGTGCCGTCCCCATTGTTGTGATACAAGGTGTTGTGATGGACTCCGGTGACAAAAAGATCCGGATAGCCATCGTTGTCGTAGTCGCCCGCGGCGACACCGATGTCGTAGCCGGTTCCCGCCAGGCCCGCCTGGGCAGTTACATCGGTGAACACACCATTGCCGTCGTTGCGAAATAGCTTGTTGCTATATTTCGGAGAATCTTTCTTGAGCGTCTCGATATTTGCGCCATTGGTGAAGAAGATGTCAGGACGTCCGTCTTTGTTGTAGTCGAACACTGCGGCGCCGCCCGCCATAGTTGCCGGCACGTGACGGTCTGTGGTTTCGTCCGGCTCTAAATGAAAGGCAATCCGTGATGGCGTGAAGCGAATTTTAGAATGACCCGCGGAACTGGGAAGGCCCGGAGTTGTGCCAAGTGATATCAACAGCCCCACCGGAGCGACCAGCGCCAAAGCCAGGAATCTAACGACCGCTTTGGAGTTGTATCTCACGATGTTTTCAGCGTCGGTTAGCGGACGGTCTGCTTGCATTCCGTTTCGGAGGCGTGCCGGGTTGGCGTGTCGATCACCGAAATAAACTGGGCGATATCGAAATCCTGATTGGCGAAGTTGAATGGCTTGGCGGCTTTTGCGTTCTGGAATAGTTGCATCTCGCGCGCTGATTGCCCAGGATGTCCCGCGCGTTTGTACGCGATTGCCAGCCGGTAGTGCGCTTCGCTGAGGGCCGGGTCAAGGCGTACCGCCGCTTCGTATTCAGGCAACGCAGCCTGGTAGTCGTTGCGCGCGACGTAGACATCTGCCAGTTCCAAATGGGCCTTCGCCATCGCCGGATCCAGGTTGATCGCGGTCTTTAGCAGGGTCTCTGGGTTTGCCGCTTCGCCATGAATATGGTCCTGCAAGGCTGGGACCTGTCGAACAAGGCTGAGCGCGTAGTAGTAATTCGCCTCCGCGCTGTTTGGGTTGATTTCAGAGAATCGCCTGAAGGCTTCGCGTACTCGATCATGCTGATCAGCCGAGAGGCCCGATGCGGCTGCCAGGAACGAGTAAGGACGCGGATCGGCTGGATCGACGTCGACTGCCCCGAGGAAACTGTTAACCGCCGAGGAGAATTGGCTGAGCAGAAATTGCGCAGCACCCGTGCCTATATGAAGAGGAACGGAACGGGGATACTTTTCGAGGCCAGCCTCGAAGGCGTTGAGCGCTTCGGCGGGAGACCCCGCCAGGAGCCACTCATAGCCCACGCCGAAAAGTGCCTCTTCACTGGAGCTCGCCATGTTAGATCTCTTGTATTCTTCGGCGGCCTGGCGGAACATACCCGAACCCTCGTCGGCCTTCGCTAGTAGTTGATGTAACTCTGCCCGGTCGTTTCGCTCGATCAGCGAGGCGAATTGCGTTCGCGCCGCCCCGAACTCGCCGCTCTGCAACAGTGCAACGCCGATGTCGCGTGAAGCTTCGTAGTCGGTGGCGTTGATCTGCGATGCGCGCTCCAGGAGCGGAAGGGCCTTGGCCGGTTGATGGTGCGCCACATAGAACTGACCGAGTGACCTGAGAGCTTCTTCGTGGTCGGGGTTGTCCAAAACTGCCTTTAGAAGTTTGGGTTCAAGCTCGCACGGCCAGCTGTTTACAGACGCGGAGTCAACGTTTCCACCGGAGCGTTTGACATCGGCGATGCCGCGCAACATACCCGGCGCAGCATCTGCGCTGGCCGATGCGGAGTAGCCGCCGGGGTCGATCAGCCCATGAATTCCAGACGCTTCAAATTGGAGCGGAGGGTGCCGAGACGCGGAGTTGGGTTTAGCGGCTGAAGAGTTAGTTGCTGAGGATGCATGGGTGAGGGTCAGGTCGACCTTCGCAGATTTGGTCCTAGACTCTAACAGCCGAGGAATGGCAACTGACGACGATTCATAACCCTCCAACGCAGCACTGACTGTCTGCTCGCCTATTGAGACTTGAGAAAAACTATATTCGCCGTCGCGGCCGCTTTTTGTCTGTTTCGTTGTTCCGGGCGCCTGATGATCGGTAAGCGTTACCGTCGCGCCGGGGAGCGGCGTGCCTTGTTCATCGCGCACTGTCCCCTTCACTGAGCTTGCGACTTCGGTCGCTTGGGCGGCCATCAGCGGGGCGGCGACGCACGCAACGACAACTGCAACGGGCCAAGCGACGAGGCAGAACGAAGCAAGTAGTCGCATAAAAGAAGGGAAGCGATGGCGAGGTAATCTCACGGCGGCCCCATTTTCCCGAGCGCGCTGCGCACCTCGGCGTTGCCGGGGTGCTGGGCGAGGAAATCGGTCAGCACCTCGCGGGCCTTAGCGGCCTGACCCGTACTGTTGTAGACGAGGGCAGCGTTGATAGCGGCGCGGTCAAAGTCCGGAGCCAGACGGCGTGCCTCCTCAAACTGCTTGAGCGCTTCACCGGTTTGTCCCATCCGCAGCAGCACCGCGCCGAGGTTGTTAATCGCGTCCGGACTATCCGGCTTGAGTCGAATTGATGTTTCCAACTCATCGCGAGCGCGCTGCAAATCATTCTGCGCTACCAGGGACATCGCCAATGCAAGGTGCAAGCCGGCGTTGCGTGGCGCCTCGGCTATGAGCTCCTCCAAGGCCTTTTGTGCGTCCGCAGCACGGCCCTGGAAACGGTAGATACGCATCATGTTCTCGACTGCGAGCTCATGATTTGGGTCAAGCAGGGCGGCGTGTCGAAATTCATCGAGCGCCTCATCATACTTTTCTTCTTCGCCGGAAATCATGCCGAGGTTGTTCCATGCGTCGGCGTCATGCGGATTGAGGCGCGCCGCCTCGCTCATATACTTGCGCGCCTCGAGATACATCTTCTTGCTCAGATAAATTGTCCCCAGGTTGAACCAGGCGCTTACCTGCGCCGGGTTAGCATCGATTGCTCGATGGAACGCGCCAAGGGCCTCGTCGATGTATTCATACTCGGCGAACGCTATGCCGTACGTAAGGTAGTCATGCTTCATGGGCGCGCCGAAGTAGGGGCCGGGGAATGGCATGGCCCGCGCAAAGCGCTCCTCGGGTGTTGCCGGCGCCATGTTCCAATCATGAATCACGCTCTGCGTCGCGACCACGCCCTGGTAGATGCGGACGACGGCGCCACTCGCATCAAGGAGGAACGACATGGGCAGAGGCATATCGCGACGGCGATCAAAGAGATAACGATATTGAATGTTCCACGCTCCGGTCGTGCGTTCGTCCCCAATGTAGACGGGAAAGCGCAAGTTTGCCGAATGCGTCAGGTCTTCGATAGCTGCGGGGTCTGAAGACATAGCCACAACGTACAGCGATAGTCCGGCGTTCGCCAGGGCACCGGACGACTGGTGGAACTGATCGAGCTGCTTCCGGCTGTCGCCACAATCGGGCCGGACGAAGGTGAGCAGCACGGGGCGTCCACGCAGGGCGCTGAGCCGCTGGGTCTTTCCCTTATGATCGGCGAGCTGCAGATCGGGCCCCCACAGCGGAGCTACAAGCCACGTATTGTCAGGCGTGCTTCCAACTGGCGGGGAAGCCGCTGCCGCTTGGCGGCGCTGCGGCGGCTGATAAGGCGCAGCCTTGAAATTCTGCTCGCCCTCGATAATCTCGACGCGCTGATTGACGGCGAGACCAGAGTAACGATCAACCACTCCGGTAGGCCAGCGGACTGAAATTGAAATCGGCCCTGGCGCCTCTGCGAGTCCGAAGAAGAGCTCCTTGGTATGCTGCGACGCAAAGCCGGAGCCGGCGGAGACGAACTTGGTCTGCCGCGTCGCGCCCGCCGCAATGGTTACGGTCGCGCCGATCGCATCGCGATTGCTTTTTCGTCCTGTGAGACGGAAGACGATAGAGTTGCCGATGCCGTCGAGGTCGTTTCGAAGAACTCTCAACTGTGGGCCGGTACGATTTTTAATCACGAACTCCATGCGCCCATCATGATCGAAGTCACTCAAGGCATACGCTCGACAGTCGTCCCGCAGGTCAAGGCCGAGCACGCCTGAGACGTCAGAAAAGGTGCCGTCATGGTTGTTGAGGAAGAAAACATTTCGCTGGTATCCGCTCCAGGAGAAGTCGGAGCGCACCAGCTCGTTCACCGCATTCCATGCGAGATCGTATTCAGGCGAAGCACCCGCCGGCGTCACGGAGCGTTGCGCAACCTGACGCCAAAAGAAGCTTTGCAAGTCTTTAGAATTGGGGCCGGAGACGAAACCGTTGGCGACATAAAGGTCCGCCCAGCCATCGTTGTCAAAGTCCCACGACGCACAGGACCATGACCACCGCCCCATTGCAGTGCCCGCTTCGCTGGTCTTATTTTCGAAGGCCCCCGTGCCAGTGTTCCGGTAGAAGGAATTCCCGGCGTTGTGCTTCTGATAAAGCGCGCGGATGCCGGGATCGACGCCGGGAAGAAAATGATCGTCCGCCGTGATTCGCCTCCCCTCTGGCAGCCACATGTTTGCAACGTAGACATCCTGGAAGCCATCATTATCGTGGTCAAGCCAGCAGGTGCTCATGCCTGGCCCGTAGTCCTCGACGCCTGCATCTTTCGCGACGTCTTTGAAGGTGCCGTCGCCATTGCTGCGATAGAGGTTCTTGCGGCCGAAGTCGTTCGCCACATAAAGGTCGGGCCAGCCATTGTTATCGTAGTCGCACCAGGCGACCGCGAAGCTGTACCGGTTATTGTTCTGGTCCAAGCCGCTCTGCACGGTCACGTCTTCAAACGTGCCGTCGCCGCGGTTCCTGAAGAGAAAATTCGGTGGCCCGTTTTGCGCGTCGTAATAGGGCGAGGGATATTGGTACTGATTCAAGCCCTGGTAGTAGCTGTAGACGCAGAGATAGACGTCCAGGAAGCCATCGCGGTTGTAGTCCGCGGCGGCCACACTGGTGAAGGTGCCCTGCGGCTGACGCGCGAATCGAAAGGCGTCCGGGCGAGGTTCGAAGCGTCCCCTGCCCATGTTTGCGAATAGCAATGGGCCGCCGGTTCGGACGACGAGCAGGTCTTGCATGCCTCGGTTTTGAAAGTCCGCGAATAACGCCGACGCACTGCCGTCGAGGATCCCCGTTCCGGAATGCTCCGTCATGTCTTCGAAGGTGCCGTCGCCCCGATTGCGAAAGAGCCGGTTAGGCAAGCCGGAGGGCTGGCACACATAGAAGCTGTCGTAACCGCTGCCATCAATATCTCCGACGGCGAGACCGTGATTGCCATAGACATCGATGCCCGTGGCGCTTTCCAATGCCGTGCGCCAGTCGTCGATGCCGGGCACCAGTTGCGCCATCCCTGGTGAATCCGCGGCTATGCAGCTTCCCGTGATTTCGGTGAAGCCGGGGCCGAGGAGTTTGCTATGGAGTGCCGAATCGCATTTCCAGCGCTGCACAATCCAGCGCGGCTGCTCGCCTTTGCTTGACTCGGGCTCGACCCCTGTCTGAGCTCTCGTGTCTATCCACGAAAGATGCCAGGCGCCCACCAACTGTTCCCGCCAACCGTCGCCCCCCATCCCCACCAGATCGTAACGAATGTCCGTTTCTACCATCAGCGGCGACTCGGCGACTATGCGGATGCCGTAGACCTGCAACTCCACCGTCTCAAGTCGCGGCCATGGACTAAGGCAACCGGCGAGCCCGGACAGGAACGCACTGCGCTCCCTAGTTTCAGGCCCGTCAAAGTGCCGTCTCTCTATCAGCAGGGGCTTATGGGTGCGCAGCGGTTCAGTGCGCGAAGCGGAAAAGGAAGATGCCCTGATTTCCTCGGCAAGGTGTCGCTCAATCAAGTCGAGGTTGTGGGCCGAACTGATAAGCGACGCGCTCCAGGAACTCAACACGCGATCGATTTGCTCAAAGTAAATCTCGGCAGGGAAAACATCTAAAGCCGGATCCAATTTCTCTATAAACTTAGCGAGCGCCGGCGGATACGACGCCCGCGAACTGAGCAAACACGGTGGGGGAGTAGTGGGCGGCGGCTGGGCTGGCGTCGCGGCCCTGAGCCGGGCGGCGTGAAGCACCAGAAAGCTGCCACCTGCCCACAAGAAAGTCCGCCGGGAGAACGCAGAGATCTCGTTCATGCCCTTGGACTGACTCGTCGACGAAGGAGATCGGATCATTGGGGGAGTGCGCCGCTTCCTGACTTCTTTTAGAGACAATTTTAAGGGAGAGCAGAAGTGAGCGGCGAGACTCAGGCGCACGGAAGATCATCAGCTCAGGCTCTCATTGAGAAACGTCTGACATGCCTCGGGATGAGAGCATGTCAGACGCTGGTCCTTCCTGCACTTAGTCGTCGAACTAGAACAACAGCTTCAGCGCCAGTTGCAAGTCCCGATTTGCGCCGGGGCCCGCTGTCGAAACGGTGCTGGTGATGGTATTGAAGTTGCCATTGAAGACTACGTTTCCGGTAGAGTTCAGATGCGTCCCGGAGAACCCGCCAGGATTGCCGAGGTTTGGATGATTGAACACGTCGAACGCTTCGACGCGGAACTGCAGCTTGACGCGTTCAGTGAATGGAAAGTCGCGAAAGACAGATAGATCGCTGTCCCAATATCCGGGACCACGTAGAGAATTGATCCCGGCATTGCCATAGGTCCCACTTGCCGGCAGAGCGAAGACGCTCGGATTCCACCAGGCACCCAGCTTGTGAGGAGCACCGCTGTTTGGATCGCCGGTGAAGCTGATGCGCTGTGCGCCTCCTCCTGCATTGGCCGTGTCTCCGTTACTTCCGTTGGTTGGATTGATGACCGTACCACTGCGCGCGACGAAGATGGTGTTGACCTGCCAGTTTCCCAGGATGGTGCCGGCTGCGCCGCTACCCAGGTACTGCCTGCCTTTGCCAAACGGAAGCGCATAGGTGGCGTTGAAGGTGAACACGAGCGGCACGTCGAGCTCGGCTGGCCCATAGTCCCGGCTCGTGTCGTAGATGTTCTGAATGCATACCGTTGAGAAGTCTCCGCAGCTCGAGAAGGCACGCGTGCTGGACCAGGTAAACGCGGCATTGTAGGCCAGGCCATTAGTGAAGGGTCTCGTCAACTTCGCCTGGAAGCTCTCATAGTTCGAGTTGCCTGCACTTCTGAGAATCGTGCCGGGACCGCCGAAGACCTGGTCAGGGACCGCTGCGTCTGAGAAGGGTGTCGTCGATGCTAAAGCGGTGTCATACGGTTGAAGAATAGTCTCATGTTCAGTGTGGGAGCCGACGTATGCCAGGGAAAGGTCCCCAATGCCACCCAGCTGGTTCTCCACTTCGACGTTCCATTGGAGGGAGCTGGCCGGGACCCACTTAGTGTCCTGAAAACCGAGCCCACCAGCTGGCAGCGGAGAAGCGCCTAATACCGCTGGGCCGAAGAAGGGGTTCTGTCCGGTTACGAGAGTTCCGTCCGGCTTGACCGAAATTCCTACGGTGTTGAGATTCGTCGAACCATTGACCCTGGCCTGCTGCTGCAACCCCGAAGGCCACGCTCCCCGGTTCTGCTGGCCAACCTGCAAAGGCAGTCCCCAGTCGGCGAACGTGCGCCCTGCCCCAACTCGCACCGTGGTCCTCGGAGTGAACTGATAGGCGATGCCGAGGCGGGGAGAGAAGTCCCCGTAATGGGCCGTCACGATACTGCTGCGGTCCAATACAACTACGTTCGCCGGCAGCGCGCCTGAGGGAAGGTCCTTGTCGCCCTTCACCACCGAGTAGAGATGGTTGTAGAAATCGTAGGTGGCAAGACGATTGTCACGCTCTTTCATCGGCGAACTGTAGTCCCAGCGAAGCCCGTAATTCAAAGTGAGCTTGGGGTTCACACGCCATGAATCCTGAGCAAACGCGGCGGGAGTCGATTCGATCAGGTTGACACCACTGTTGCCAAGGTTCCGGGTCGCGTCCACCGGAAGACTCAGCAGCATTGCAGCCACCGGATCGCCACCCGCGCCAAGGTCGCCCGCAGTCGCGTTATAGGTGGGGCATTGAGCGAGCGCCGCGGGATTGCTCGCTGCAAATTGACAAGCGGCATTCCACGTTCCCTTGTTTGAAAAATCCTCGCCATTGCCGTTCCAGTTCGTGTACATCCAGGTGTGGTAGTAAGAGGCGCCGAACTTCAGGCTATGAGTGCCATGGGCTTTGCTGACTGATCCGCCGGCCTGAACGATATTCATCGGACCTATCGGCCCAGCGCCGTTCCAGTAGCCGGTGTAGTTTCCTCCTTGCAGGTTATATCCAGGTACCTCGATGACCGGCGTCCCGCCCGGATTCGCATTAAAGCCTGCGCCCAGCCCGGCGGCGGTGAAAAGAGCTGCCTCGTTCACCGGCGTGAAGATGGCCTGGGGAATGTTGAGGTTGTTGTATCCGCCCGTGACTTCCGCGACCAGGCTGGAATTGATGACGTGGGTCCAGGTTGCCCCTGTGTTCTTACCGTTGAAGCCTGTCTGGAAGAGATTTGCCAGCGAGCTTGGAGACGACAGTGTGGCCTTGTTCTGGCTGTACCGGCCGTTGATTGAGTCCTTTTCACCGATGGTGTAGTCGATCCGGACTGACCCCTGGTCGCCGGTCGTCGTGTTTTTAGTTGAGGCAAGATAATTGTTTTCGTTGGACGAATTGGGAGCCTGGTTGGCGTGAGGGTAGATGCCATTCAAATAGGCCAGCATCCCTGCGTTAATCCTGCTCATGGGAATCACATTGCCCGGAAACGGCTGTTCCGTGAAGGTAACCGGGTTAAACGTCGTAGGGTCGTAGATGATTGGGGAAACGTTGCCAGGCAACGGCCCACTGAAGTCTCCCATGCGCTCAGCATCGGTGGGGACGGTGGAGAAATTAGAGGAAGAGGAGATGACCTGCCGGCCGCCCTCGTAATTGGCGTAGTAGAACAGCTTGTCCTTGAGAATCGGGCCGCCGAACGATCCGCCAAACTGGTTCAGGTGATAGGGAAGTTTCACCGCGTCGAACTTGTTCTTGGCGTCGAAGATGTTGTTGCGTACGAATTCGTACGCTGCGCCATGAATCGCATTTACACCGCTGCGGCTTACCACGCTCACCACAGCTCCTGTCGCTTGCCCATATTCGGCCTGGTCGGTGTGCGACTGCGCCTTGAACTCCTGGATCGCGTCGACGGAAGGGCTGAAGGAGAAACCTCCGAAGAATGGATTGGAGGCGATGATTCCATCCAGCAAAAAGAGGTTATCGCGGTTGGTCTGCCCGTCCACGGCAGGGCTCAACCCGCCGCCACCGAAATTCGGGGCTTTGCCGGAATTCTGTGAGACGTCGAGCGGCACCGTCCCAGGCGAAAGCTGCAGCAACTGAGAAAACTGGCGACCGTTCAGAGGCAAATCAGTCACCTGCTGTTCGGAGATCACAGTACCCAGCGAAGTGTCGGTAGTGTCGATTGCGGTTGCGGCCGCCGATACCTGAACAGTCTGCGACTCAGCGCCCACTTTCAGTATGACGTTAACGGTAGCGATTTGCGCGACCTGCAGGTTGAGGCCCGACTCACGATAATTGCCGAAACCGCTCTTTGCGACCGTGACACTGTAATTGCCGGGCGTAAGGGAGGGGATCGAATAACTTCCCGCATCGTTGGTGGTGACGGTACGATCCACGTTCGTGTCCTGATTAGTGGCGGTTACGGTCGCGCCCGGAACCATCGCCCCACTCGAATCGCTGACCGTGCCGTTCAACGTGCCAGTATCGGTTTGCGCGTAGGAACGTATTGGGCCCATGGTAAGCAGCCCCGCCAGGCCAAGAATGAAGACGAGCACGAACTGGAGGCGGGAAGAGGCAGAGTGTGGAGCGCTGGGATTATTCCCGGGACCGGAAACGTTTAGCGCGCGGTCCGGGAAACTATAGTTTCGTTTTAACAATTGGTCCAGCATTTGGGGCCTCGCAGTAGAGTGGTTTTTCGTCGAAGTGAAGGCTGACTGCCGGTGATACATTTCGGCGCTCAATGTGATCACCTTATTCGTTTACCTAAACGTTTACTTAAATCTGCCGACGGGCTGCATAATCGACGACCTGCGATAGGGTTGTCAAGAAAATTCTCAACTCTAGTTTTATCGCTTCGTGAGATTTTCGATGTAACCGGGCGACAATCAGGCCTTTGGGACGGAGGCCCACCGGTTGACCGCTACCGTGCGGTCAAGGTTCTTTCCCGCAGCATAAAGTGCGGGACGAAGCCGGCGCGGAACGTGCTCCGCAGATCGTGATCAGCTCAGACAGCACAATCCCTTCGCTTCCCGGACCGACTCCTGGCCGCCTTCCCGATAACTAGATCTCATTGGACCCACGCAACACTCGGGGCTGATTGGACGGCGAGAGTCGAGCGGATATCCCAGCGAACTAATCTCCTGTCTGCAAATGTCCTGTCACCAAATCCAGCGTCATGAATAGCGCCGTCATCTTGAGCGGAGTTGGGCCATTTCAGGCCAACAGAGTCCAAAGACCTGCGGTTGCTCCTTCCGAGTTAATGCCGCAAATATCCGAGCCACAACACTAGACCTCATCAGCCCCACGCAACACCCGCGGCTTGATGGGCCGGCAAGGGTTGCCGGCGCAAACCATCCACGCCGGCACGTCTTTGGTAACAACCGAACAGGCTCCAACCACCGCACCCTCACCCACTGTGACGCCGGGCGATACGAAGACACTTGCCGCAATCCATGCGCTCGAATGGATCGCAATAGGCTTGGTCACTAGGCGAAATGCCGGGTCGGTATGGTCATGCGTGGCCGAGCATAAATAGCTGAACTGCGAAACAACCGCGTTCTTCCCTAGAGCAATCGGAGCGAGATTGTAGACTCGCACTCCCTCGCCGAGAACTGCATTGTCACCCATGCTCAAGTTATTCGGCACCCAGACACGCGCCCCGCTCGAGATCATGCAGCCCTTCCCGATTCGCGCTCCGAAGAGCCGCAGGAGGCCCACTCGCAAGGGGCTGAGATACTTTGGCATCTTGGGGAAGAATGGCAGTTGGACACAGGCCCAGAGCACGCGCATCGCGAGGTAGCCCCAGCTTCGCTCATTGCGGTACTTTGATAAGTCGATCGCCGCGTGTTCTGCGTGATGCATTCCTGAGTCTCCTTAACGGTGTCAGACACCCGCGCCCGGCCCCGGCGCTCTTCTTGTCAAGAGCTGCACTTGCTCAGCCACCCCCTAAGCGGCTGATTAGGCTGGGCTTATCGCGGGCTGCTCAAGTGGCGTAGTGAACGCAGTTGAATTGATATTCTAAATCTAAGCACCTGGGTAACGATATGAGGAGGCGCATAAGCGTCTCCTCATTGTTTTAGGTCGCTTAGGTTGAAATACATTGCGACCGCGTAAGAGTGATACAAGAGCGACGCGCTCCCCAGGCAAATCTCGGCGCTCAACCGGAGAAGAAGATGGCTCTCCGGCTACGAACACGACTTAAATGCATGACCGATGCAGCAGCATGAAAGAGGCAGGACTTGAGTGAGGATATCGCGGTGAAGGCAACGATCAACAAACTCTGTATCCGATTTGGCATTGGACTCCTGGCGCTTTTCATGGGAATGCATGCATTTGCCCAGGCGCCGCCAGTGACCACCACAACGGTGCAGGGTACTGTCTACCGTGCAGACGGCAGTTTCGCGGCAGGTACTCTGATCATCAGCTGGCCCGCGTTTTCGACCGCCGCTGGGCAGGCCGTAGCCGCAGGCAATGTGACCGTGACCATCGGCGTTAACGGTGCTGTTTCAGTCAACCTCGCCCCCAACAGTGGAGCGCTGCCTGCCGGCACTTACTACACTGCGGTCTATCATCTCAGCGACGGCACAGTGAGCAAGGAATACTGGCTGGTGCCAGCGGTTGCAAGCACCACGATCGCTTCGGTGCGGGCGCAACTGGTGCCCTCGAATGTCGCGCTGCAGGCCGTGTCAAAGCAATATGTAGACAATGCCATAGCGTCGCTGAGCGGTGGTGGCAGCAGTGGCTTCCTCTCGACCGGGGGTGGTACTTTGAGCGGGCCATTGCTGCTCGCAGCAGATCCCGTCTCCGCTAACCAGGCCGCGACCAAGCATTATGTCGACCTGCTGTCTGCGTCTGCATTCACGCTGAGCGGAGGAAATCTGACCGGCGCATTGAATTTGTATGCCACTCCGACCTTCACTTCGCCGGACCTGCAGGCCGCGACAACCGGGCTCGTTAGGGCGATTGCCCCTCGCAGTGTTCTGGAGTTTGGCGCAGTGTGCGACGGGGTGACCAATGACTCACCCGCCTTCCAATCCGCCGTCAATTGGGCCTATGCGAACAGCGCCGGGGTCTCGTTTCCTAAAGGCACCTGCTATCTTGCCGCGCCTGTCTTGTGGAATGGCGTTTCCATGCGCGGCCAGGGTCGTGAGGTTTCGTTCCTCAAAGAAAATCCTGGCTTTGACGTGTTTCAGATGCCTGACGCAGGCGCTTCTCCGCCCTCCTTCGTGGGCCGCGCTTATGTTGGAGACTTCACCATCCTGATGGACAACTCCGTTGACGCCTCTCTCAATGGCATTGGGCGATATAACAGAAGCGCCGGATACAACACTGTCTTCGCGCCGAACCAGGTTGGTTATACACCGGCGGCTCTGCCGGCCTGGCAGATCGGTGCCTGTGCGTTCGCTATGCCTAGCACTGAAGCGCCACTGGGCGGGCTAAATGGCACCGTCTTTGCGAACATCCACATCGTAGCGCCTAACCTTCCCAATAGGGTGGGTGGTACCGCTGGCTTCTGCTTCCAATCGCTGCCCTATGCAGTGGCAATCACCAATGTGACCATTGAGCAGACAGAGTTCGGAGTCATGGAATTACCCCCCGTCGACAAGACCATTTGGGCTGCATATTTTTCTAACCCGAATACTTCCTCCGATACAAACGTGATTAGTAACTTCGAGACCCACACCACCGTGGGAATAGATATCCTGTTGGGCCAGCACGGTTCTATCACGGATGCTCATCTGTACTCGCGTGGGAAATACCAGAGTAACCCTATCGTCGGCGGATCAAGCTTCAGCTGCGTAGATGGACGTTCAGCGGCGGTTGTTATTGAGCCGCCGGCGGCCGGTGGCTACGGGGTGCAGGCTCTACAGATGTCGTCCATCTACAATGAGCCTGGCTGCCTTAGTACAAATGCGGTACTTACCGCGGACCTGACTGCCACGGCGGCCAGTATACCGGTAAGTGATACCCGGCAATTCTTTCCAAATGGCGGCACCCTCTTCATTTCAATTACACGCGGGTCTGGTGAGTGGATTAACTACTCTGGCATAACTCCCGGCGCCTTTCCCGCTGGCACGCTTACCGGGGTCACCCGCGGCGCAATGGGAACAACCCCAACTACCCACGTAGGCAGTGGCGCCACCCCTGAGAATGTCAATGTGCCGGCAGTCCAAATCGGCGGCTCCGGTGTGCTGATGGAGACAGGACATATAAAGCAAGGCAGCGGCGGAATCATTGTTATCACCGGCAACGACAACGTCTCTACTAACTTCGGCTTTTCCGGTGGCGACCGTACCTTTTCGGACATGCAGATTTTCGGAAACAGGAACCTCATCAGCACGAGTGGCATGAACACGGGCGATAATGACGGCCCGGGAGATGTTATCGAATACGGCTTCGGAAACAAAGTGCTTTCCGCCACGGAAAGTAACAGCAATTCACCCAGCAAGTTTATAAACGCCGCAGTCAGAGCGTTGCCCAGCAATAAATTGACGCCCGATTGGCTGACCTTTGGCGGCCCATTCTTTCAGAGTCTCGACGATATCCTGTTTACACCGGAGCAGATGATGACACCGGCAGGGGTTGGCCAGAGCTTTGGTTCAAACGTTCCTATTGTTCCTGATCCCACCGCCCCTGTGTCACAACGTTATATCTATGTCCCTATAGGCACCGCCCTAACTGCCAAGAGGTTTAACGGCACGTTTAACTATCTCGTCTTCGGGCAGATTGTTCCGACTATGAAAGCCACGCTCAATCTATGGGCGAAGGCAGATGCTCCGACCACCGTGACTTATACCGTCGGAGGTCAGACAGGGACTTGCTCGTGGACGACCTTGTGGAGCGCGTGCCAGCTACCAATGGACTTCAGCGGGCAGACATCTGGCACCTACACGGAACTAGACTCAAGTACGTCGGGCGCGGGAATCAAGTATTCCGCCGTCGCCATTGCGCCTGCCGCGGCTACGGCAAGTACGGCCGCACTTACTCAGCATATCGCGCACGTGTGCCTCGAAGACTATCTGACTTCTGCTATGGCCGGAGACTACGCGCAGGGCTACAACGCTGCCGTTCAGGCACAGTCGCTGCTTACCCCGACTGAGGTCAGAGCGTGCGTGCCGGGTAACCATCCCTGGGGCTCAGGCGGCGTAGGTGGAGTGGCAGACCGACCGATCGTGACCGACTTTTCCGGATCTACCATGGTGCTATCAAGCGGCCTGGCTTCCACTCCGGTAAACGTAACCGGAACTGTCACGGCCGGTAGCCTCACAGTCGCTGTCTCGAGCACGACTGGACTGGCGGTCGGGCAGCACATTGGCGGGACCGGCCTTTTACCCGACACTATCATTTCGGCACTAAATACCGGCGCATCCACAATTACATTGTCCCAGTACCCGCTACTTGTAGTAAACGGAACGACGGGCGCCACCAACTCTGTCACAAATTTGAGCAGTGTTGCGGGCCTCGTTGTTGGCCAGACAATTACGGGCTCTGGAGTTACTACAGGCACTACGATCAGTACGCTGGACACTGCGGGCTACGGGCTAACTCTTTCCGCCGCCACTACAACAACAAATGCTAACGGCCAGGCCTTGACAGTGACGGCTGGCTCATGGAGTACGCCTCTCACTGCGGTAACGGTGAAGAAGGGCCTCCGTTATACCTACAACGCAGCTGCCCTGCACAATTACCAGGGCCAGATGATCGGCGGCGAGATCAGGAATGTATGGTTCACCGACCCTGCTTATAGAAGCCTGACAGGTGTAGCAGGTTTACAGATAGATGCCTGGGACACTCTGCCCATTAATCACTTCCGCGCCGACAACATTGCGGGCAGCGAGTTAGTAATTGGAGGGTCGGAAGGGGCGAATGTAGTCCGCGAAAGCGATTTCTGGGGGCTGCAACTAAGAGACGGCGGCGAACCCACTACCGGACAAGCCTCTCTCGTGATCAACACGCCGCCGGGGACAGTCGGATCCGACGAAGATAATAACCTTCGTTTCGATGGGCACGTAGTCTTTCCTTACTTCGTCGGTGAGTATATCGGTACTGCGAACTTGAACCATACCGGAACGAACGGGCCGAGGTTGATCTATCACACGGCGAACTTTCAGGTCGAAGGTGGCGGCAGGATCCTGCAGAGTGATGGGACATATGCGAATGTATATATCGCGAAACCCTACAACCTGGTGCACGTGTTCCTGGCTGGAGACGTCTATTACCAGGGTGCTGCCTTAAATATCCCGGGCCTCGGAAAAGCAATCTTCCGAGTGGATACGGCGCGGTATATAGGGGCGACTGGCGGACGATTGGAGCCCATCGCCAATGGCTCCTTCGTATTCAACGTGACGGCTGCAACCGGTTCCCCCACCATAACCTATGTGAGCTACCCCGCAACTGCCTCAATCAAGAGCTTCGACTTCTCTGTAGGTGGAACGTTAACCGCCGGAACTCGAGTACTCATCGGAAGCACGGCCTACATTGTACAGTCAGTGGCAGCGAATGGACTGACGTTGACATTGACGTCTAACTTCGCCGGGACCACTGGAAGTACGACTATGACTCAGACGGATGGCGGCTTTTATCTCAATGTAACTAACAGCCTGATAACAGCGCAGACCAGCGGCTACTACAATGACTTTTCGGCGCCTGGGTTAGGCTTGGCAGGTCTGGCCACAGCCAGTTACCCTAATTTATTCCAGGGCCTGTCGAATATTACTTCTGGTTATGGCTTTGAGGATTATCAAGGCAGGGACAAGCGAGGCGAAGGCCTGGACGTTGTAGCTGACTCCGGGGGGCTGCCGGGCCTTAGCGTGGGATCAGGAGCGAATAACTCGAGCTTCATTGGTATAGGCGGATCTTACGCGTTGGCTAATTGGAGATACTTCGCAGGCTTCGGTGGCGGCCAGGCAATAATGCAAGCATCCTACCAGAAAAATCTTTGCCTCATGTTGAGCTCGCCGAGTAATACGTTTGCTGTCGGCACCTGTGCGCTGCAGATAACAAATACCACAAATGCAGTTACTACTCCGCAGACCACGCTAGATGACGGGAGCGGCAATTCTATCTTCGCAAAGACAACTGCGGCGACGTTTGCCACTGCTACAAATTGCGCCTCAGGATCTTCGCCGGCCGTCTGCGGCTCGGCGTCGGGTGGTGCTGCAATTGTTCCGCCCGGCGCAACAACTCAAACCGTAAACACTACCGCCGTAGGAGCCAACAGCCAGATCATCGTCCAGCAGGACAACGGACTTGGATCGCGGCTCAGTGTTACATGTTATACGGCGGGCAATACTAATCCATATGTTGCGAGTAGAGTCGCCGGTACCAGCTTTACTTTCACTGTGGGTGCTCCAGTTACTAACCCGGGATGCTACAACTACATCATCGTCAACAAATAAACGGTTTAAGGCGGCGCGCGTTCGATCATGAGTCGCTGTGTCAACTCAACATAGCGCCTCATGATCTTTACGTAAGTAAAGCTTTTCCTCGCTGGCCCTGACGCACTGCTCGTACTGACGGACGGCCGACACTGAGGTAAGTGAAACCTTGTTCAAGCATGAAGTCGGGCTCGTAGAGATTTCGTCCGTCTATGACAATTGGGAAGCGCAATGCCGAGTGCAGCTTCTCCAGATCCAGGGTCGCGTACTCCTGCCAGTCAGTGAGAATTAACAGCGCGTCCGCTTCTCTTGCGGCCTCGTAGGGGTCCTCCACATAGCTGAGTTGCGGTCCGGGAGGCAGAACCTGGCGGGCGCGCTCCATGGCAGCCGGGTCATGCGCCACGATTATCGAGCCGGCCTCAAGCAGCATTTTGATGAGGTCGATCGCCGGGGACTCTCTGATGTCATCCGTGTCCCCCTTGAATGCGAGACCGAGCGCCGCAATGCGCTTGCCTCGTAAAGTCCATAACGCGGCGCGCACTTTATTGAAGAACGCAAGCTTCTGACGTGAATTGATATGTTCCACTTCGGCCAGCAGATTGAAATTCACACCCTGCTGTTCGGCGATCCATCGAAAGGCCGCGAGGTCTTTCGGAAAACAAGACCCGCCGTAGCCCACCCCTGCACGCAGGAACTTTGGACCGATCCTCCCATCCATTCCCATTCCCTTGGCCACGTCGTTTACATCCGCATCTACCGATTCACACAGCGTTGCAACTGCGTTGATGAAAGAGATCTTCAGCGCGAGAAAGGCATTTGACGCGTGCTTGATGATCTCCGAGCTCTGTGCCGACGTTACTAAGATCTGCGCAGGATTCGAAGGGGAGAGAGGGCCGGGCAGCGAGTCTGTGCGATCGTAGTAAGTTCCGGAGGTGAGTGGAGCATAGATGCGTTCCATCACATCCCGTGCCGCAGGCGAACCAGCTCCGACCACGATGCGGTCGGGATGAAGGAAGTCCACGACGGCAGTTCCTTCGCGTAAAAATTCAGGATTCGAGACGATGTCGAAGTGCTCTTGAGGCACCCCATGGCGTTCGAGCACTCTCCTGATCCATTCATTGGTGTAAACGGGGACCGTGCTTTTTTCTACGATCACCTTATAGCCGTCGATGCTGCGCGCAACCTCGCTGGCTACGGCCTCAACATACGATAGATCGGCGCTGCCCGTGGCGCTCTGGGGCGTGCCTACGGCAATGAAAATGGCCTCGCAGGCGCGGACCGATGAGCCCAGATCGGTAGTGAAGGTGACTCCTTTGTTGAGGTGCCGAGCAAGCAGCTCAGGAAGAAAATGCTCGAAGATTGGCACTTCGCCGGAGCGCAGGCGCTCCACCTTGGTCTGATCGTTATCAACGCAGATTACCTTGTGACCGATCTCGGCAAAACAGACCGACGCTACCAAGCCCACATAGCCGGAACCGACTACGCATATCGAGACGGATTTACTCATTAAGAGGTGCTCTCCTATCAGACCAAAGTGGACTTGCGGGGAGGTAAGAAAAAAGCAGTTGAGAGAAGTCTTTACGTCAATTTTAGTGCAGACCAGTGGTCTAGGCAAAGTCTTGCTGCTAGGTCTTCCGTGCCTCATCCACTGGAGTGTCCGTGTTTTGGCGCGGAACTTCAGGCGTGCGAGTCGCTTCACTGTGCCTTATGCGGCGAGGCTGCATGGTAAAATTTGAATTGCAGGCGATGCAGATCGAGCTCCGCCCAACGCAGATCTGTGATCATTTTTTTTTGAGTTCCACTGACTGACAGTATGAATTACGCAGCGTGCTTCGACCGGGCTGCAACTGCTAACCAGCCTAACCTTCCTGGCCACTCATCACCCAAGGACCTCATCGCGAGTGACCCAGTTCGACGGCACATTCCGAATGGTCGATGTCGGGCCCAGAACTACCGGAGTCTGGAAGCTAAACCTTCCCAGGCTTTCCGTGTGGGATTGGTATGCCTTCTTTCTGGCTTTTAGCGGATGGCTCAGCTTCAACGTCGGCGGTACGCTCTTCGGCTCCGACTTCATGCTTATCCTCGGATTGCCCATACTTCTCACCACCCGATATGAGCTTTTGCTTTACAAGCCCGTGAAATGGGTCCTCATCCTGAGCACCTTTTGGCTCTTTTCACAGATGGTTACCGACTTGATAAGGCACACCGATGCAAAAGACTGCGCACGGGGCTGGCTAATGATTATCTTCACCATGGCGCAGTTTTGTGTGATCTGGATTCTTGTCCATAACTCGCAGCGGCGGGCCGTCCTTTACGTGTCTGGATTGGCACTGGCTACAGTGTTCCGGTCGGTGACCTTCAAGAGCGCCTTTTTCCTCTTGGACCCATGGAAATTCGGCTATGCTTTTCCGGCCGCGATCGGAGTGCTTCTACTGGTTAGTTTTCTGATGCGCAAACGGTACTCTGTTTATTTCCTTATCCCCATCGCGCTGCTTGCGATGCTGAATGTCTACGAAGGATTTCGCAGCCACGCATTCATCTTGATGATTACTGCGGTCGTCACCCATGGATTCAAAAGTCTTCGCCAGAATGGGCATACCCTCTCAAAGCGCAGGCTGTTCACGCTGGGTTTCGCAGTTCTGCTTGCGGGCGTGGCCGTGAATTGGGTCTACGGCTATGCGGCCTCTCACCTCTGGCTGGGCGAGACTTCATACCAGAAGTACGAAGCGGAAGTGAACGGCGCAGGCGGAGTTTTGCTGGGTGGACGAAGCGAAATTCTTGCGTCCAGCGCCGCTGTGGCCGACTCGCCCATCATCGGTCATGGTTCATGGTCCAAAGATCCGAAGTACCTGTGGATCATGATCCAGCGGCAGAGTGCTCTCGGTTACCGCAGCCGTGGCTACAACGCAGAACGCCAGGCCGAGTCGGAGAATGCCGGTATCCCGACCCACTCTCATATCATGAGTGCATGGGTCGACGCAGGCATCCTTGGCGCTGTGTTCTGGGCCTACATCTTATACCTGATGGTCCGGTTCCTCGTGACGCTGACTGGCGATGAGCCTTTCCTGCCACTTGTCATGTTTCAGGTTTCATTGCTGATCTGGGACATCCTCTTTTCCCCTTATGGCGCGGAGCGTCGTTTTTCAGTGACCTTCTTCGTGGCGCTTGCCTTGGCGATCAACTATCAGCGAGAACAACAGGAGTTGCGAAGTAAAGGCAGCGCGAGATTTTTTACTCGTCCAGCCTTTGCCGGTCCTTCCTGACTATTGTTGAGGCGATCACGATCTCTGATCGCACGGTCGCCAGATTAAGAAGCAGTGCTTAGTCTCACTGCGGGTATGCATCGCACGGATGCGATTAGTGTCGTTTAGCCGGAGAGCGATACAAGGATGCCGTTAGTCTTGCTTCCCCTGACCGAAGGACTCAACAAGGTCCGGTCGCTGCTGTCGCTCAGCCCGGGTGACCTTGCCACTCCTGAGGGCCGGTCCCGCGAGCGTTATCGCCGTGTTGCGCTTACCTGGCTGGCCGCTACTGCGACGCGCGTTATTGGGCTTGGAACATCTCTGGTCAGTGTGCCGCTGACCCTTCGCTATCTGGGAGTGGAGCGCTACGGCATGTGGATGACGATTACTTCAATCGTCATTATGCTTGGGTCCGCCGACCTCGGCATGGGCAATGGACTCATCACGCTGGTGGCGGATGCGATGGGGCGGGAAGATCGCGAAGAAGCGCGCCGGGCCATTTCAAGCGCCTTTTGGATGCTCAGCAGTATAGCCTTCCTTATCGTGCTGGTCGCGGCAGTTGCTTATCCCTTCGTCCCATGGAACCGCCTCTTTAACGTCCATTCCGCGCTGGCAATAAGTGAGTCCGGGCCGGCCCTGATGGTTTTCCTCGCCTGTGTCGCCGTCAACCTGCCGCTCAATGTAATCGGCAACATTCAGACGGGGCTACAGAACGGTTTTGTAAATAATCTCTGGGCCATTGCAGGCAGTTTTTTTTCCTTAGGCGCGTTGCTGCTCGCGATTCACTTTCACGCGGGCCTCCCCGCTCTCATCCTGGGACTATCAGGAGGCCCCATTCTCGGGCTGCTGCTTAACGGTGCTCAGCTTTTTTCGTCGAAGGAACCCTCGCTGCTCCCCAGTGTTCGCTTCTTCTCCGCTCCAGCTGCGCGGGGCTTGCTGCGGATGGGTTTGATGTTTTTTCTGCTTCAGTTGAGCATCTCTATCGCTTACCAGTCAGACAATGTGGTCATAGCCCAGATCATGGGTGCTGGCGCTGTGTCTGCCTATGCCATTCCTGCACGGCTCTTTAACATCGTGGCTAGCCTGCTCGCCCTTGTATCGGGCGCAATGTGGCCGGCATATGCCGACGCGAAGGCCCGATCCGACGGTGCATGGATACGCAAAAGCTATGTGAGAACAACCATCTTTGGCGTTGGAGTCAGCGCGGCCTTGACTGCGGTCCTCATTATTTTCGGGAACCGTATCATCGCGGTATGGGTAAACCTGTTTAGTGGAGGCGGGCCGCATGCTCCAGTGATTCAGGCGTCAGCACTGCTGCTGACGATCTTTGGCATCCGTTGCGTGCTAAATGCATATCTCCAGCCGATTAATTTCCTGATGAACGGCGTCAACGAACTGAAGGTCCAGGTCATCGCGGGCCTGACGATGGCGGTGGTCAACATCGCACTCTCAATTATTTTCGTGAAGTGGTTTGGTGTCGTGGGAGCCGTATTGGGCACGGTGGTAGCGGAGACATTTGTGCTGGTCATCCCTATGACTATCGCTCTCAACCGCACGCTACGGCGGCTAACAGCGGCGTAAACAATCGAAGGATTGTCCCTGAACGATCAACGTCGGCCGGTTCGTTTCTCCTCTATTGCACGACGGCAGAGAGCCACCAGCGATTGCGCCGAAGTTTCCCAGTTGAGACGGCCCTGATATTCGCTGAAGGCGCTAAGGCAGAGCGCCTCGTAGCCTTTGGAGTCATGCAGTACGCCCCGGATAGCCTCAGCGAATCCAGAAGCCGGTGTTCCGGCGGGGAGACAAAACCCGTTGATGCCGGTGCGGACGTAGTCTGGTACGCCGCCGGTCGCATAAGACAGTGCCGGCAGACCAAATGCGCTTGCCTCGCAGAACACGACTCCGGCCGCCTCCGCAATGGTAGGAAGAATAAAGAAGTCTGCCTCTCTCAGCAGGGTCTTCAAGAGAGACTGTCCTTCCATTGACCCTTTGCTGATAAATCCGAGGCTGCGAACATAATCTGGCAAAGGCTGAGGCGGCTCGCAGCCGACCACCGTCAGCCTGGTTGGAACGCCGGACTCATTCAGGATCCTGGCAGTCTCAACCGCAATCGCTCCGCCCTTCCTTTCCCAGTTCACACCAATGAAGAGCAATTCGCAGGAGCCGGGCCGCAGTTCTCTGCGCTGCCGGGCCCACTGTTCAACGTCGGAGCGGGTTTGTTCGATGGAAAAACTTGCCCCGAAGGGGATCACCTGTACTTTGCGAGGGTCTGTGAGTTTCCGCGCGTTGGAGGCGGCCCACTCCGAGGAATACACGGCGAAGGTGCAGTTTGCCAGCGACGCTTCTTCCTGGTGCTTGCCGCGGGCGACAGCGCTCGCGGGCATTGAGGCAAATGCGCCGTCGTAGTAGTCGAACATTCCGTGAAACACGGCGTCGGTCCAGAAAACTATCGGTTGAGCACACGCAACAGCCGTCACCGGTATGGAACTCGTAGCCAGAATGACATCCACGGGCCGCTTCTCTAAGTATGCGGAAATTTGACTGGCATACGAGTTAAGCATGAGCGGGTAGTGGTCGAGGGAAATGCTGGACTTCCGTACTTTCGATAGCAGCTTGATGGGCGTAAGCAGGTATTTCTTTCGCTGATTTAGCGGGCTATAAAGCTCAAGATGAACAGGCAACTGGCGCAGGCTTGAGAGTACGTGCGCGGGGATTCCTGACCATTGGCCCACGTCTGTCGCATCCTGTATCGAGACGAAGCCAATTCGGAGTTCCTGTTCCATAAGCCTCCTGCAACGCGTATTTGCGGCTATTCAGATCAGACAGTCTGATGACTCCGGGGGGCTTTTTGGGCGGGACCGCTGCGTTTCTCACCAACACATTTCAGCAGCAGCGCATCCAGCGCGGCAGATGTCGCTCTTGCCTCGAAATGCCTCTCAAAGCATAGTTGAGCAGCGGCCCTCATGGTTTCCCTTTGCGAAGCGTTTATCTCGCTCCATTCGTTGAGCATGCTGCTTGCACCTTCTACAGTATCCGCTGCACACAGTCCGGCTCCGCAAGCCATGATCTCCTGCCAGATGTTGACTTTATGGGAGATGAGCACGGGAAGCCCGCAGGCTAAAGCCTCGACGACAGCGATGCCAAAATTCTCCTGATGAGACGGCAACGCAAAGACCTCAGCGGTCGCGAATGCTCCCCACTTCAATGTGTCACGCAACATACCGGTCCAAACCACGCGGTCTTCGATTCCCAAGGTCGTGGAAAGTTTCGCCAGTTCAGCCTGCCATCCGACCTGATCGGGTCCGGCCATCACCAGATACCAGGCCGGATCCGCAGCTAGCCTGGCCGCGAATGCTTTCAATAGCAGATCGCATCCCTTCTTTGGATGGATGCGGCTAATGAAGAGCACAAGCCGTTTGCCCGTGAGACGTGGATACGCGTCCAGGAATGCCTTTCCTGCGCCAGCAAGGTCGACCTCAGGCATAGAGGTGCCGTAGCCTACGACAGCCTCTCTAACGGAAAAGCCCGGAAAAGTCTGCCGGGCGAGCGCCCGTTCCTCCTCGCAAGTGAAGGCCACTGCCGCCGCATCTTGAAGTACTTTGCGTTCAATGAGGCTCCAGTAAATGGCCTTCTTTAAATGCTTTATGGGAGAAGCCTGTTTGAAATAGGGGTCCAGCATCCCATGCGGGAATACCACGTAAGGAGTACCCGTTGTTTTCAGAGCTTTCCATACCGCATAGGTCAGATATTGCCAAAGCCCGTTTACCACCACCACATCGTATGAGGCGGCGTTTTGCCTCAGCCACCGAAGCAGGCTCTTGGTGTATCCGAATGTGGAACTCACGGGGCCGACTGCATTGACGCGGAGGGCGCACGTCGCTATTTCAGGAGCGGCGGGATCGTCCAAAGTAAGCAGTTCTACAGAATTCCCCGCGGCTGTAGACCACCTGGACGTTTGCAGGACCCCCTCAATGGGGCCTCCGGCGGAGGGGCTTGTGGATGCAACGACCTGCAAAATCTTCATCCGCCTCTTTGGCCCTGACCTTCAGTTCCGCCCGAACATCGCAGCCCGCATCTTACTGCCGGGTCACACTCAGTTTCTCATAAGGTCCCCGCCATAGCAGCGATAACAAATGCGTCTTATCCGATGAAAAAGCTACGTTTTTCCGGCCCTGGCGCCTCTCCTTCATGGGAGGGCCGCCTGCACCTTTCTGGTAGACTGGAGCAGTGTCAGCTTGCATTTGTATGTCAGTCCTTGGTCGGCCCTTTTGTGCCTCTAGGGTGGCGAAACGCGGCGATCAAGCGCTGGCTGCTCGAATCGGTCCGCGAATTTCTCCACACATCCAAGGTGCAAGACTCGAAGCCGTGCGTGGCAGGGGCCGTTAGTCCCCGTTACTTTGCGCACTCGTCCAGTAGAACGGTTTTCATCTCTCGCCAGGCTCCTCGAGATGCCCTATGGCGTACGACTGATACTTATCGCAGCCCTAAGCCGCTGTTAACGGCTAGCGTAGCGGGCGCAAAAAGAGAAATAGGGCAGATTTTGGGACCGAGGAGCAGCTTCTAGATGTCAAGTGGAGTAGTCCAGCAACACCCGCCACCAGTGGAAAATGCTCACCCGGACGGGGGTTGGAGTGGTCCTGACGAACATGAAATGTCCCTGCTGGATCTGCTTCAGATCCTGCACAAGCGTTTCCTGGCCATCCTCGGAGTCACTCTGCTTGGTGTGCTGGCTGCAATGTTTTATTCCTCCCGCGTTACACCTCAGTATGAGGGAAAATCGCTCGTCAATATCGATCCGGGCCGCTCCACCGATGTAGGAGTCGCCGGTGTGATTTCTGACGTAGCCATGGGCGACACCATCGAAAAGCTTCAGACCGAAGCGATGGTCATCAAGAGCAATACCGTATTGCTCGACGTCATCAAGACCATGGATTTGCCCCATAAAAAGCCTTTCTCCGATGTATTTGCACGGGACGGCGGATATAAGGGAGGCGAGTTCACGCCTGCCCAGCGAGAGCTACTTCTGGAAATGCTGAACAGCGCCTTGACTGTCACCTTGGTGCCCAACACCAAACTAATAGAGATACGGTTCCGGAACCAGGACCCGCAGGTTGCGACTGATGTTCCTAACAAGCTGGTGCAGCTGTATGCCGACCATAACTTGCAGGATCGTTATGAAGGAACGATGCGGATTTCCACCTGGCTCTCCGGCCAGTTGGAAGGAATCAAGCAGCAAGCCACGGAAGGTCAGAAAAAGCTAGGGGACTTTGAGCGTTCCCACAATCTGATCGGTATCGATGAGACGGGGGGACTGGTCGCTGACACCCTCAGGCAAGTGAATGTCGAACTGACCTCGGCCGAAGCTGACCGCATCACTAAAGAGGCACGCCTCAAGCTAAGTCAATCGGGAAATCCCGAGCTTATCTCCGCAGTGGCCCCCAGCACCACGCTGAACGTCCTGCGGTCGCAGCACGCGGAGCTGCTCGTGCAATATGCCGCTCTGTCTTCGCGCTTTGGCTCAGGATATCCCCGGCTCAAGGAATTGCAGGACCAGTTGGCTAAAGTCCAGAGCGACATAGATCGCGAAGTCACTAACATCACGAAGCGGTTGCAAGAGGAGTACGACACTTCTGCGCGGACCGAAGATTTACTGCGGCAGCAGCTTGAGGCCCAGAAGCAGCGCGCCTACGACGTCAGCCAGGGCACCGCGGAGTACGAAATCCTAAGGCACGAAGTGCAATCTGCTCAGGACCTCTACGACGCGCTGCAGGAGCGATTAAAGGAAGCGAGCATTACAGCAGGATTGACCGGGGTTACGATCAATGTCGTCGATCAGGCGAGAATTCCCGCATATCCGGTAGAGCCGAGAAGAGTAGTCAACCTCTCCATTGGTTTTGGCGTCGGATTGTTCCTCGGCATGGTGTTGGCCTTTGTTCTGGAAGCGCTGGACGACACCCTGCGCACCTCGGAGAGTGTCGAGCAGGTGTCGAAGCTGCCTGTGCTGACCGTGGTGCCTCATCAGGTATTTTCCAGCAAAAGCGCGGGAGCGACCAATGTGCCGGGTGGCCGTAAAAAACTTGTCACACTCTATCAATCTAAGTCCCGGGCAACGGAGTCTTTTCGACTGCTTCGGTCCTCGCTTCTGCTTTCAGGAGCAGATGTCCGCCTGAAGACCATCATGATTACCAGCTCCTTCGAGGGTGAAGGCAAGTCGACCATCGCCAGCAATACCGCGGTGGTGCTGGCCCAGAACGGTGCGCGAGTGCTGCTCGTCGACGCCGACCTCCGGCGCGGCACCATCCACGATTTCTTCGGCATGGAGCGGAAGAACGGGCTGTCAATGGTATTGTCCGGCCAGGCGGGGGAGTCGGCTTACTACAATCCGGTGACAGAGCTGCCGAACCTTACAGTGCTGCCTTGCGGCCCGCAGAGTCCAAACCCCGGCGCCTTGCTATCATCTCGCACACTGGTCGACACAGTAGAGCAGTGGCGGCGCGATTATGACTACGTAATCATCGATAGCGCGCCGATCTTGCCGGTTGCCGACTCCCTTTACCTGCCCTCGATCATCGATGCGGTAGTGCTCGTTGTACGCGCTGGCCTCACCCGTAAAAAAGCGCTTCAACGTACCCGCATGCTGCTGATGAGGGTGCATGCCCGCATTGCCGGTATAGTCGTCAACGACATCGATCTGCGCATTGAGAACTTCTATACCTACAGCGGCCGTTATGGGTACAACTACAGTTACGGTTCCAACTATTACGAGGAGAAGGAGGGCTAAGACATGAGAGTTTTTCCATCGAAGGCCCACCTTTTCCTCTGTGCTCTGCTCCCGCTGCTGGCTTTCGGGGCCGCTGTCGCCCAAACGCCCGCGCCCGCGCCGCCCGCTGCGAATACAGATCCTACCGCCGTTCAGACACCTGCGCCAATGCCGGCGTCTTCCTCTGTATCGCGCGAGAATACATCGGCCCCGTTGTCATCCTCGGAAGCACAATCTGCGGGACCACAGACAGCAGGCACGCCCGCAGTTGCATCCAGTGTTCGTATTGGATCTGGAGACCTGGTAGAAGTCTCGGTCTTCGGAGCCACCGATCTGTCGGGTCGTTTTCGTGTCAGCGATGCCGGAGACATCGATTTGCCGGTGACCGGCCGGGTACATTTAGAGGGCTTGGACGCGGAGTCTGCGGCCCGCGAAATTGAACAGCGCCTGAAGAGTTCGGACATCGTAAAGAGCCCTATCGTCGAAGTTTTTGTGCTGGAGTATACGTCGCAGGGGGTGACGCTTGTAGGCGACGTCAAGGCGCCCGGTGTCTACCCGATCCTCGGCAGCCGCCGCCTGATGGACGTGCTGGCGAGTGCAGGCGGGCTCGCTGTGACGGCGGGCCGTGACATTCGCATTCAGCACCGTGATGACTTTGAGCATCCCGAGGTCATCCCCATCGACAATGTGACGGTCACGCCGGCGCGGAACCCCGTCATCCAATCAGGAGACACAATCACGGTGCCGCGCTCGGGCGTTGTCTATGTGGTAGGGGACGTTGGGCGCCCTGGTGGATTTCTGGTCGAAAACAATAATCGCCTGGACCTGCTAAAACTTATGGCCCTCGCAGGCGGTCCTAACCGGACCGCTGGGCTCAACAATAGCCGCCTCATTCGTACTACTCCGACCGGCCGGGTAGAGATAGATATAGGTCTCAAGAAAGTGATGGAAGGGAAGAGTCAGAGCCTCATGCTGCAGGACGGCGACATACTCTACGTCCCAGCCAGCGAAAAGAAATATCTTGCCTTCCGCGGCATCGAGGCGGCGATCCAAACGGCAACCGGACTATTGCTCTACCGTTATTGATTCACTGGCTCTTGGTCTAGATGTTTCCCACCACCCGGCCACGGCGCTCTATTCGCTCATCTCAGAGGCCTATGCTAAAGCTATCGATCGTCACCATCTCATTCAACCAGGCTGAATACCTTGAAGAGGCGATCGAGTCCGTATTAAGCCAGGATTATCCCTCAATCGAATACATCGTGGTCGATCCAGGCTCGTCCGATCAAAGCCGGAACATTATTGAACGCTACCGCGACCGCATCACCAAAATAGTTTACGAGCCCGATAACGGCCCCGCCGAGGGGCTGAATCATGGATTCTCACATGCGACGGGTGATGTATTCGCCTATCTCAATGCCGACGATGTCCTTTTGCCCGGTACCGTCTCAAGTGCGATGAAGGTGCTTGAAGATTCCACCGTAGCCGTGGTGTACGGAGATGGCTACTTCATTGATTCCCAGGGGAAGATCCTCCGGCGGTGTTTTTCCAATACCTACTCCGTGTGGAGATATGCGCTCGGCGGGGCCATCATCATGCAGCAGTCCAGCTTCTGGCGGGCTGATTGGTTTCGGCGCATTGGGGGTTTCAATCTGGAGAACCGCACGTGGTGGGATGGGGAGTTCTTCTTCAAGGTCGCGCTCGCAGGTGGGAAGCTCAAGCACGTTCGTAAATACTGGTCTTATTTCAGGATTCATGGCGAGTCAATCACCGGCAGCGGCCGAACCAATGACAAGTTTGTTGCCCATGAACGACGAGTGCTGGGCCCCCATGTAGAACGATTTGGAGCATTGCTGCCAGTCGCACGAATAGCCGCGCAAGTGCTCAAGCACCTGGAAGACCCGCGCATCATTGTATCTCGCGTCCGCGAGCGGATCTTCGCCGCGCCTGCGGCTGAGAAGGCCTCCACTTGAGTACGAGCATTTCGACGCGGGCTCTCGAATGTGCCCGAGCAGAAGAGGGGGCGTAGCGGATCGTGAAGGTCGCAATCCTCTGGACACACCTCTCGGGCTACCTCAACGCATCCCTACGTGCGCTCGCGTCTCTTCCGGGCGTCGAAATCTATGTTGCCAATCAGGCCGCCGGGGCTGATGCGCCTTTTTCCAGCGAGCATTTTGAGTGGATTCCGGACCGCTATGAATACAAGGATCGGCCTGACGCTGCCCGGTTGATTAGAGAACTGGACGCTTTCCGTCCGGACATTATCATTGCTTCGTGGCACGTGAAGGCCTTTCAATCTGCCTGCGCTCGTTTTAAACCAAGCGCAGTGCGTGTGGCCTGCGCTGACAATCAGTGGCACGGAAACTCGCGCCAGCGTATTGCGGCCGCTACCTCCTACCTGCATCTCAGGCAGTTTTATAACGCAGTCTTTGTCGCCGGCGAGAGGCAGGCGATCTGGGCAAGGCACATGGGCTTTGCGGAACCACAGATCTGGAGAGGCCTGTATGCCGCGGAGGTCGACACCTTCTCCGCAGCGGCTGCTGAGCGTGATCTTAGCGATCCTGCATTTCTGTTTGCGGGGCGGCTTGTTCCCGTGAAGGGTGTAGCGGCTCTTGCAACGGCCTATGAAGCCTACGCGACTGCGATGGAAGCTTCTGGCCTCCACGCATGGGAGTGTCTTGTGGCCGGAACTGGCCCCCTTGAACCGTTGTTGAGGCATCCGGGGTTCATCAAGCTTGGCTTCGTGCAGCCCGCAGATCTTCCGCGGCTCTTCGGGCGAGCGACTTGCTTCGTGCTGCCTAGCCTGGAGGAGAACTGGGGTGTCGTCGTGCAGGAGGCGGCGGCGTCAGGTCTGCCTATCATCTGCACGAGGCAGTGCGGGGCGTCGGTACACCTCGTCCAGGACAACTATAACGGCCTCCTGGTTGAGGCAGGGGGTGCCGATCAGCTTCAGGCAGCGCTGAGTAGAATAAGCCGGCTTCCCGCAGACCGCTGGCAGCAGATGTCTGACGGCAGTCGAACGCTGGCCGGGCAGTTCACTCCCCAACGCTGGGCGGCCACTATCGTGGAAAAAGGCGCGGAACTGCGCTCCCTCTTGAACCTGCGGTGAATGCTGTGTGCGCGACATGGTCCCGTGGTACCCGCTTACGAACTACCAGTATTCGCGGTTTACAATATAGGGTGATGAAGCTTTCACGGGTCAGGAATCTTGCCGCCACAGCAATGCTGGTTTTGGCAGCCGGGTATGCCTCGGCGCAGGACTTGCCCGGAATTCCGACCGGTCCGGCGATTGAGGATTTTTCCCTTCCCACCCCGCCGGGTGCGGAGACCCAGCGCATTGGCGGCGTACCTGCCGGCACGTTTCTATTCACCCCTCCGGCCAACCTCACTAACCTTTCGGTATCCGATTCAAACGCCGGCGTGCTCAGTGCGCTCGATTCGACTTCGGAAGGCTCGATGCAGTATTCGCAGGGCGGGCGTTCCTCACCAGTAAGCCCCGCATCCTCGACCTGGAGCGCCAGCGGTTTCCAGTCGCCCGCAGCGCGGCAAGGCTATAGCAGCTCTCGCTTTGGCAGTACGCGGTCCGATCTGTCTATGCGAAACAGCCGGCGTTTTGGTCAGGATTCCTCAACACCTGGCCAGACGAGGATGCAAGGGGGCGAAAATGATCTGTCCCCGTTTCCGCTCTCTTATTTTTCCAGTGGATCGGACAAGGATAGTCTTGCTGGTTCTTCCTCAATGAAGAGCGACATCCCTGACCTTACACCGCCGCCCGGTTCTTTTGGACAGGTCTCGCCCGTGCTGAGTGGTGCAGCTCCCTCGATGGCGTCGTCAATACAGCCGCTCGGGTTCAGTTATGAGAGTTATGGCTTGAGTTCTCGCTCCCCATCATCACTCGGACCAAGGCGGCGCAATTACAACACCCTTCATGATCGGCTCGCGGCACGTTCACCCGGTTCTACGCTAAGAAGCAGGAACGCTAGTCGTCTGCATACACGCTTGCGCGATCGTTAGACTTGCCCGGACGTTGCCAGACCCTCGATCAGTCGAAGGTGTCAGAATCCACAAGCAGAGACCCGCGCCTGTCTTTATCCGACAATACCGGTTCCCCCTCGATGGGCCATTCGATGCGCAGCGCGGAATCGCTCCAGAGCAGACTGCGTTCACCCTCAGGCGCGTAAAAGTCTGTCGCCTTGTACAGCAGTTCCGCCGAGTCTGACAACACCACAAATCCGTGTGCAAATTTCGGAGGAATCCAAAGCATCCGCCGATTTTCAGCACTGAGTATCTCTCCTACTGCGCGGCCAAATGTAGGAGAGCCTCGCCTCATGTCCACAGCAACGTCAAATATCTCTCCGCTGCCCGCCCGTACTAACTTTCCCTGAGGATGCACCATTTGGTAATGAAGACCGCGCAGTACGCCCTTGCTCGATTTGGAGTGGTTGTCCTGCACAAAGGTGTCCGGGATTCCCGCCTCCGCAAACGCGCGCTGGTTGTAACTCTCGAAGAAGAACCCGCGCGCATCTCCGAAGACGCGGGGCTCAATAAGAAGTACTTCAGGTATAGCGGTAGGTATGACCTTCATAGGCGCGCTTTCTTTTAATGGAGTGGAGCCGCTGCGGGCTTTATCTGAGCTTTTCTGATTTCGACCATGACGTCTTTGAGGGCGTCTTGCCAGGGGCGAAGGCGAAACCCAAAACGAACTGCGAACTTGTCATTCGCCAATGCGGAATTGAAGGGCCGGCGGGCGGGCGTAGGGTATTCGGAAGAAGCGATCGGAGTAACTCTGGGCGGCGTAGGCAATTCTGCCTGGTCGATGATCGCCTGAGCGAAGCCGCACCAGGAAGTCACGCCTTGCGCAGTCATGTGATAGACGGCGCCATGCGCGCTTTCGACCTGAGCGCCGTTGTGCGCCCCGATGATTCGGACCGTCGCCCTGGCAATTTCCCCAGCCGACGTCGGCGACCCAAATTGATCGGCGACGACCCTAAGCTCCGGGCGCTGCTGCGCCAGACGCAGCATGGTGAGCAGGAAGTTTTTGCCATGCGAGCCATAAACCCAGCTCGTTCGGAGTATGATCGCTCGCGCTTTACTAGCCAGGATCAGCCTCTCTCCTTCGAGCTTGGAACGGCCGTACTGACTGACAGGGCAAGGCGGATCTTCCTCCACGTAAGACGAATTCTTCGAACCATCGAAGACATAATCTGTCGAGTAGTGGATCAGCTGCGCTCCCAGCACACGCGCCTCCTCCGCCAGCACACCCGGAGCGGTTGCGTTTGCCGCAAAGGCCAATTGCGGTTCGCTCTCCGCTTTATCGACAGCCGTATACGCCGCCGCATTGACAATCACATCGGGCTTAATCTCGCGAACGGCACACCGGATTGCATCGGGATCCGCAAGGTCGCAGTCAGCGCGGGTCAGAGCGATGAGCTCACCAAGGTGCGCCCCGGCCTTTATGAATTCGACGCCAACCTGCCCAGTCGAACCGGTAAGTAGTATCCGCAAATCCACGTCCCTTGATAGCGTTATTTACTGCTGACGCGTGTATCCGCCAATTACATTGTTGTGCCCCGTCTGTTCCTTTGGAGCAGTCTTGCCTCGTACAGCTTAGCGTCAATAAGGAAGCGAAACCAGAAGGTCTGAAGCACCCAGAAAACGAAGCCCGGAAGACCATCGAGAAAGCCGAGTCGAATCACAAACCGGTAAAAAAAAAGCCCGAACGGACGGAGGAAAAGCGGACACTGATCGTAAAGCTCGCGCAGGTAGCGTTTCCGTTCGACGCTGTTTCCGAAGGCGCGCCCGCGAACACGCCCCGCAGCCGCCGTGTTGATTAGGACCTCTTCCACCTCAGCGTCGGACCAGCGATTATGCCTGAGTGTCCACTCAGAAAGTGACATCTGAATATCGTCAATCATAGTGCCGGTCAGTTGTCGCGAAGCCCCTTCTGTCAGAAAGAAGTGCTGGTCGTACAGTCTCTGCTCGCATCGGCCTGCGCCGCCTCGAAACAGCCTCATGTGCCAGGTAGGCGACATTCCGCCATGATGCAGGATTCTTCCGAGAAATCTGATCTTTCGCCCCAGGAAGAATCCCGACTCGGGCGGACAATCTGGAAGGCCGCGAATATTAGCAACCAACTCAGCCGTGAGGAGCTCATCCGCATCCAGGTGAAGCTGCCACTCGTAGCGGGTCTTTATCGAATCGATTGCCCAGTTACGCTGGTCTCCATAATTTTTGAATTCATGCTGAAGTACCGTTGCGCCCGCATCCTCTGCTATCTTCACCGTTCCGTCCCGGCTAAAAGAATCGACCACGAAAATGTCGTCGGAAACCTCCCGCGCTTTCTGTAGAGTCGCAGGCAAGGAGCCACTGGAGTTGTAAGTAAGAACGATGACTGAAGGCTTCATGCCTCTGTCTCGCCCCTCAGGTCGCCGAAGGGAACAATTGGCGGCAACAGGTCTAGCTCTCCAGCGGAAGCTGGTCGCGGTACTTAACAAGCAGGCCTAACAAGGCGCGCGCCCCCCAGTACCGGGGAAGATATTGGCTTGGCGAGGAGACGCAACGGAAAAGCCAGCCCAGCTTGAGCCGGTCTGCCCACATGGGAATAAATACCTGGTCCCCGCTTAGGAAAGCGATTGCTGCCCCAACGCAGTGAATGCTCGGCGAATACCCGAGATTGCGCTTAAGGTAGAGGCCCAGCCGCTCTTGATTACCGCCGCCGATAGTGAGGATGATGTTCTTTGGCTTTCGTTCTTCGAGAATCTTTAGAAGGACAGGGTCTGAGACGGGCCCCGGATAGAAGGGCGCAATATAAATATCGTCCTCCGACACGGCGAGGTTCTGCTCCCGCAGCCATTGGATGTTAGTCGAGGCGCTATTTCGGTTCGCCATAATCCAGAATGTGCTGCCCGGGACCTGTAGCTCGGGTTCCTTCACCAACTCCGCGAAATACTCAAGGCCTGAAAGCCGGCGGACTTTATCCCCCTGAAGCATGTTCCAGACCATCACCATCATCGCGCTGTCGGTGATCGCGACATCTGCGTTCAAAAGGGCGTCCCGGTACTCAGGATCCTGAGGAAGGTTCTTCAGAGCAGGGGCGGCGGGAACCACCAGCAAGCCGCCATTCTTCATCATGGAGATCGCCTCGTAGACATCACCAGTGAAGAAACGGATGCCGAGTATCTGGCGAAAGCGCTGCTTCGAATTGGCCGCTGCTGTCATGATTTTAGACTTGCCATCATTTGGCTCTCGATCCAGGCGTAGGTCTTTGCCATGCCATCTCTCAGCCGAATGGAAGGCTGCCAATCGAGGTACTCCAAAATTTTCGTGTTATCGCTGTTCCTACCGTTGACGCCGCGCGGGGCATTTAGGTTGTACTTTCTTCTTAGCCGAATACCGGCGATGTCTTCGACCACGTCTACCAGTTGATTAATCGTGACCAATTCATTGCTACCCAGATTGATGGGCTCGCGGATGTCACTTTCGAGGATGGCCAATACTCCCTTGGTGCAATCGTCGATGTACATGAAACTGCGGGTCTGGTTCCCGTCGCCCCAGATTTCAATTTCGTTGCGCCCTGAACTCGCCGCTTCAAGCACCTTGCGGCAGATGGCCGCAGGGGCCTTTTCCCGCCCGCCGTTCCACGTTCCATATGGCCCGTAAACGTTGTGAAAACGTGCCACCCGGCACTCCAACCCAAAATCTTCCTCGAAGTGGCGGCACATCCGCTCCCCGAAGAGTTTCTCCCATCCGTACCCGTCTTCAGGCAGTGCAGGGTATGCATCTTCTTCCTTTAAAGGAATCACGTCCGCGCTCAACTGCTTCTCTGCGTTATAAACACATGCTGAAGATGAGTAGAAAAACCGCTGGACGCCGAGTTCTTTTGCTGCCATGAGCATATGCGTGTTGATCAGGACACTGAGCATGCAGCGCGCCTTGTTCGCTTCGATGAACCCCATGCCTCCCATGTCCGCAGCAAGCTGGAACACAATATCCATGCCATCGCAGGCGGTGTAGCAGTTCGACTTCTCCATCAGATCGAGCACTAAGTTTTGAACGCCGCTAAATTGCTGGTGCCACTCTTCAAGAGGCTTACAGTCGACCGCCCGGACGCTGGCCGCGCCAGCCGCCAACAGGCTCTTTACGAGATGGCCGCCTATGAACCCGCCCCCCCCGCAGACGACGGCATTCAGGCCCTTGATCTTCATCCGTTCCATTCTCCCGAAAGCTTTCAAATGTCCAGGCTGCTCGGCTTTCCGTTTACACAGTGTCACTGCATTGAGACTTGCAGCCGCTTTTCTTAAGACTCGCTGTGCCGCCGACTGTTACTCAGATGCGGAGAGCATCCCGCTTTTCCGCACGGGCCGCAAAGATTGTGACTGAAGTCAAACTGAAGCCGATTGGGTCTGGCTTTCCTGGAAGTATGACAAGGAACGCCTTAGCCCCTCGCGAAGGCTTATTTCCGGCTGCCAATTCAACTTTTGTTTTGCCAGAGTAATGTCAGGCCGCCGGCGAACAGGGTCGTCCTGAGGCAGATCCATGAATACCAATTCGCTGCTCGAGTCAGTGACCTCAAGAACGACCTTGGCGCACTCCAGAATGGTGTATTCTCCTGGATTTCCGATGTTCACCGGTTCGTGGTAATCGGATCGTGAGAGCCGGTAGATGCCCTCGATGAGATCATCCACATAGCAGAAGCTCCGTGTTTGACGCCCCTCGCCGTAAACCGTGAGTGGCTCTCCGCGAAGAGCCTGAACCATGAAATTCGATATAACGCGACCATCCGCCGGCCTAAGCCGGGGGCCATACGTGTTGAAGATACGGACCATGTGCGTATCAACATTCAAATATCGGTGGTAAGCCATGACCAGCGCTTCAGCGAACCGCTTGGATTCGTCATAGACCGAACGAGGGCCGATGGGGTTCACGTTGCCCCAATAGCTTTCTGGCTGGGGGTGGACCGTAGGGTCGCCATAACATTCAGAGGTTGAGGCTTGCAGAAATCCTGCTCCGTTGCGATGCGCAACATCAAGAGCGTTCTTGGTTCCCTCCGACCCTACCAGCAGGGTTTCAATACCTATCTTGAGATATTCGGGAGGACTTGCCGGCGATGCGAGGTTGAAAACGTAGTCCACCGGCCCGCAAGGTATGGGCTGGCAGATGTCATGTTCCAGGAAGGTGAAACGCCCATCGCCCTTTAAGTGCTCGATGTTCCGCAGGGACCCGCTGGAAAGGTTATCTACACCGATCACATGGTGCCCTTCGCCGAGCAGTCGGTCCGTCAGGTGTGACCCCAGAAATCCGGCGGCTCCAGTAACTAGCATGTCCATGCTAAGGTGTGTCTCCAGTTGTTAAGTGCGCCATCAGCGTTTGCCCGTCTGATGCGTAAAGGTACGGCTCTGCTGCCCGGTAGGCGAGTTCGATCCCCCTCTCGAGAGAGACCGTCGCCTTCCAACCCAGCCCATTCATCCTGCTTGAGTCCAGGAGTTTTCGCGGAGTGCCATCAGGCTTGCTTGTGTCGAAAACCAGCTCGCCCTTGAAGTCCAAAGTCTTGCAGACCAGTGCTGCAAGGTCCCGAATAGAGAGGTCAGTGCCGGCTCCAACATTGATCAGTGGCGCATTTCCCCATGACAGTAGTTTATCAAATTCCCAGGCGGGGAGGCCTAACAGGAAGACGCACGCGTCGCCGAGATCATCGCTGTAGAGGAATTCGCGCCGGGGAGTACCGCTGCCCCACACCGAAAGCTGCGTCATTCCCTCTGCTTTCGCCTGAAAAACCTTCCGTATAAGGGCTGGGAGTACATGCGAAGTCTTCAGGTCGTAGTTATCGCCGGGCCCATAAAGATTTGTCGGCATCGCTGCCAGGAATTTAGTGCTGTACTGCGTGTTGTAGGACCAGCACATTTCGATGCCGGCGATCTTTGCGATGGCATAAGCGCGGTTGGTAGGTTCCAGCGGCCCCGTCATCAAATACTCTTCCTTGATCGGCTGTGGGCAGAGTCGGGGATAGATGCAACTCGATCCCAGAAAAAGGAGTCTCTTGACACCAAAGTGGTAGGCAGCATCGATGACATTCATCTGGATCGACAGATTTTCCCGCAGAAAATCTGCCGGGAAAGTATCGTTGGCCAGAATCCCTCCAACCTTCGCTGCGGCCAGGAAGACGTAGTCGGGCCTCTCTCCGGAGAAGAAAGAGAAAACACTGTCCCGATTCGTTAGATCGAGCTCTGAGTGGGAACGAAAAAGAAGGTTACCGAACCCCCCTCGCTCCAGGCTGCGATGTATGGCAGAACCTACGAGACCGCGATGTCCGGCAATGTAAATCCGGCTATTGCTATCCATTGTCCTGCCTTTTCCAAAAACGTCCAGATTGAAAGGATGACAACCTTACATTTCGTGCTGCGCCGCGACTTCGTAGCCGTGGACCTTGATCAATGCCTCACGCTCTGCGATACGTACATCTTCGCGCACCATTTCTTCCACCAGATCCGCGAAGCTCGTCCGCGGTACCCATCCAAGCTCGATGCGGGCCCTGGAGGCGTCCCCAAGAAGTGTCTCGACCTCTGCCGGACGGAAATATCTTGGATCGATGTTGACGATCTCTCGGCCGAAACGGTCAAGCGCCACCTCATCAACGCCTTCGCCCACCCACTTGAGATCCATGCCGACGTGGGTGGCGGCCAGCGTGATGAACTCGCGGACGCTGTACTGCTCTCCCGTGGCGATGACATAGTCGCGCGCCACATCTTGTTGCAGCATCAGCCACTGCATTTCGACGTAATCCCGTGCATGGCCCCAATCCCGCCTGGAGTCGATGTTGCCGAGATAAAGCTTGTCTTGGAGCCCAAGTTTGATTCGCGCCAGACCACGGGTGATCTTCCGAGTGACGAAGGTCTCTCCCCGCATAGGCGATTCGTGATTGAAAAGAATGCCGTTGCAGGCATAAATGCCGTACGCCTCGCGGTAGTTCACCGTGATCCAGTAGGCGTAAAGCTTTGCAACCCCATAGGGGGACCGCGGGTAAAAGGGGGTCCGCTCGGTCTGGGGCGTCTCCTGCACTAACCCGTAGAGCTCCGAGGTCGATGCCTGATAAAACTTCGTCTTTTGGCCAAGCCCGAGTATGCGGATTGCTTCGAGGAGACGCAGAGTGCCGAGGGCATCGGCGTTGGCCGTATACTCCGGCTGCTCAAATGAAACTCTCACATGGCTTTGAGCTGCGAGGTTGTAGATTTCGTCCGGCTGTACTTCCTGGACGACGTGAATCAGGCTGGAGGCGTCAGTCAGGTCGCCGTAATGAAGGATCAGACGACGGCCCGACTCGTGGGGGTCTTCGTACAGATGGTCGATCCGATTGGTGTTCAGCAGGGAAGTGCGCCGCTTGATGCCGTGGACTTCGTAGTCCTTTGCCAGCAGAAGCTCAGCCAGGTAAGCACCGTCCTGGCCGGTTACACCTGTAATCAAAGCTTTTTTCATAGGGAGAGGTGGTGGGCGCGGCAAAGAACCTATACCTATTTTATAACCTGTGGCTAGGCTAACTTCAAGGAAGCGCGAGATACGCGGGGGCTATCCGGATTCGGCCCAGGTTCTACAATGAGGGCAGGAGCCGCAAGCCCTGCTTCTGGCTCCACGAGAAGTTAGGCGTTTTAGAATGTTCTACTTACACACACTTCCCAGGAGCCGGGACCACGTTTGAAATTATCCCCCTCCATCTCGATCATTGTGCCCGCTTACAATGCTGAGTGCACAATCGAACAGGCATTGAGAGCAATCTGCTCTACCAGCTTTGAGGGCCTCGAGGTCATCGTCGTTGACGATGCCTCAACCGACAAGACGGCGGAGATATGCTCGAAGTTCCCTGTTCGCTTGCTGCGAATGACCCGCAACGCCGGCCCCGCTCATGCCCGTAATATGGGCGCGGCTCTGGCGACAGGGGAAGTTCTGCTTTTCCTCGATGCGGACACTTGCCTCGAGACCGGTGCGCTGGAGAAGATTGCTCGCGCCTTCGGCTGCGACGATGGACTGGACGGGATGATTGGGGCCTACGATGACCAGCCCGCCGCGCATGGGACAATTTCACAGTTCCGAAACCTGCTGCACTGCTTTGTGCACCGAAGCGCAAAGCGGCAGGCCTCGACCTTCTGGAGCGGCTGCGGAGCAATCAAGACATCAACCTTTTTGGCCGCCAATGGGTTCGACGAGAGTTATTTGCGTCCTTCCATCGAAGACCTTGAGTTCGGCTACCGGCTTTCGCGCGCGGGCAGGAAGATCCTGATGGATTCGGAGATTAGGGTAAAGCACCTCAAACGCTGGACCTTTGGCTCCATGATGCAAACCGATGTGAGAGACCGCGGGATACCCTGGACCCAATTGATTCTCAGGGAGAGGTTCATGCCTGCCGATCTGAACCTCGGTATGGATCAACGATTGAGCGTCATAGGCGTTTTTCTTGCGCTCAGCCTTGCTGTGGTTGGACTCTTCGCAGCGTCCTCGCTGAGAATGGCTGCTCTGACCGCGGCATTTGGGATGTTGATGGCTGTAGTCGTGATCAATCGTGCCTTCTATAGGTTCCTGTATGTTCGCCGCGGCCCACTCTTCACTGCAAACGCCATAGCACTGCATCTGTTCTTTTACTTTTACAATGGTGTAGCCTTCGTCCTCGGTCTGTTCTGCTGGTCTTACCGATCGCATCCCATGAGGGAGCTCAGACGCCGCCTCTCCGAAATCGTACAGGGTGGATGATCTTGGCACTGAATCAAGGCTTTTTCGTGGCGTACAGCGCATGATGATTGCAGAGACTCCCGCACAGAGCGAGGGAGTTCTGCGCGTAAGACCAACCGAGGCTCCTGGATGCAGGAACACAAACGCGGCGTAAAGGCACGATGGTTACGTTTCTCCATCGTAGCTATTGTTTGGCTCGTTTTTGTAATTACCTTCGCCCGGCAATCAAGCGGCGACGCCACGATTTGGACACGTTTGTTCGGAGTGCCCGCGATGGCAGGTCCATTCGCCGATCTTTCTCAAATCACGGCAGCAGTGGAATCCGCCCGGCACGGTCTCGATCCATACCTCACCAACCCCTACGATATGGCAAAACGGCCATATATTTATCCGCGAGTCTGGCTGTACGCCTTTGCCGCTCTCAGGATCACTCCTCACCGCATCGTCGCTACGGGAATTGCACTCGCTGCCTGCTTCCTATTAGCTGTCTCATGGCTCATCCTGCAGCAGGAGGATGGATTGGCCGCGCTCTTTATAGGCCTGGCGACCTGCTCCAGCGCGACAGCTTTTGCAATTGAGCGGGGCAATACAGACCTCTTCGTTTTTTGTCTCGTTGTGCTCGCGTCAGAGCTGGTGAATCGAGGCGGATTGTGGTTCCTGCTCGCGGCGTCGTTGCTAAAGGTCTACCCGTTTTTCGCTTTGCTTGCCGAGGCCATAATGGGGTGGAAGACAAGGCTGCTGGTTGTGGCTCTTGTGCTCGGAGCTGCGGGCATCGTGATACAGCACCATGCAGTAGACCTGCAGGATACAAGCGTGCCCCATGGATATGGCTTCAAAGAAATTGACCTCGTGATGAGCCGGGCACCACACTACTTACGCTCCTCATTCACAGCTCACACGCAAGCGTTTCGTGTGGTCTGGGACTCTCTTCTGGGTCTGCTTTGCTGTAGCGGTCTGGCAACAGGTGCGATCTGGGGGCGCAGGAACTTCGCACTTAACCCGAGTCGCACCCCAGAGGATTCGAAAACTCAAGGGCTCGCGGGCAGTCACGCCTTCGTGCTCTGCGCCAGTATCTTTGCAGGCACATTCTTGCTCAGCACCAATTACGATTACCGCCTCATCTTTCTCATTCCCATGGCGCCTTTTCTCGCGGGCCAGGCACGGGCGCGGACGGGCGCACAAAGGCTGCTTCGAAACCTGGCCTCCGCAGGGCTGATCATGATTCTGATCGGGGTACATCGAGGCGTAGCCGGCCGGATTCCCTGGCCAGGACTTGCGATGTCTATCAAGGTTGCATCCCATATTGACCTGTGGGCGCTGCTCTGGACGACATGCTTCTTTCTCGGCTTCATAGCCGTAGCGGAATACCATGCGAAGAGCAAGGACCCCAGCTCCAACAGGCAAAAGCCTCTTCGAGTAGGCTTGATCAAGGGGTCCGCCTGAGGGATGGAGATTTTGCAACAACTGGTGCTGAAGCTGAATGTGTTTGGAATCGGCGTCGAGGTCCATTCAGAGGACGAGACTGCGCTGGCCAACCTTCGTGCAGACTTCGCCCATTTTGAATCTGAAGCTATCACCCCCGGGCTCAAAGTATCTTTGCTCTTTCAGCCACCTCCGTATGACTCCGTACCCCCGACCGAGGCCAGCGTATACACCCCCCGCAATATCTCCTTTCACAATGGGAAAGTTACATACATCGATTACTCCGGCAGGGCGCTGGCGATCTTCGACGACACATTGAAGTCAATTCGAATCTTCAGCACGGACCGCGATTTGCTTTACGAAGCTGCATACCTCTTTCTGCTCTCCCAGTTAGGGGAATCGCTGGACCAGCGCGGTATGCATCGGGTCCACGCCCTGGGCTTCAGCGTCAAGGGCAAGGCGGCTCTGGTGCTGCTCCCGATGGGGGGAGGAAAGAGTACCCTGGGCACGCACCTGCTGCAGCACCCTTCGGTGAAGATTCTCTCGGACGACTCGCCACTGGTGGATCGCGAGGGGCGGCTGTGGTGTTTCCCGTTGCGGATTGGGCTGCTGCCCGGGAGTGAAGGCGACATCCAGCCGGAAGACCTGCGATGCATCCAGCGCATGGAGTTCGGGCCAAAGCTCCTCCTACGCCACGAATACTTCGAGCACCGTATTGTTGAGTCGGCTCCGGCTTCGTTTATCTTCATTGGCCGCAGAAGCCTTGGTGAACACTGCCGGATCGTGCCTGTCTCCCGCTTCGCAGCCTTGCGCCAGTTGGTGCCGAATTGCATCGTCGGTATGGGACTTTTTCAGGGAATGGAGTTCATGTTCAACCGAAGTGCTGGCGCTGTCGCTGCCAAACTTTCCATGGCCTTTTCGCGATCGAGGAACTGCTGGGTGCTGTGCGGAAAAGCCTCTGCTCAGAAGTTGATACTCGGTCGGAATCACAAGGTCAATGCTGAGACTCTTATTGCTTTCATGGAGCGCGATGACAACGCCTCAGACGCCGTTTCCGGCTGAGCACGTTTCTTTGGAACGCGGCGCCGGCACGGAGCATCCATCGTGGAACCTCAGTTTCACTCCGCGTTAATATTGTGTAGACGCTAACCGCTCTCGCTGGATTTGATTCATTCTTATCTGCCCGCCAAACCCGCCACTCCTCAGAATCTCCTCCTACACAGCATTGCCCGTTACCTATGCCTGACATTCGTGAACAAACGCTGCTCGATCAGTTGGACGCCTCCCGGTTTGCAGTCATGCGAACTGACCCGCTTCGTGCGCGCATCCGTTTGGCCATCCGGCGCTTAGTGGTGATGACTTCGGTAGCCCCTCTGTCCTACCTCTACGTCGGCATTTACAAGCTGCATTTGAAATATGCCCTTCGCGTTCTAAGCAAGTTTCCAGGCGTGCACTCGATCTACGTGACCGGAGGCATGACATCGGGCGACATGGTTCCCGGCATCAGTGACATAGACCTCGTAGTCGTTGGCAAGTGGAACGACGAACAGCAGATGAGAGTCTCCTATGCCATGCGCCGACTCAGCGCTTTGTCGCCTCTTTACGACGCGCAACTTGGAGGAAATGCTCACACTATCAGCTCGCTGATCACCATGTATGAGACCGACTACTTCTTTCAATTTCGATTGAATCTTGGTCGTACCCGGTGGAAGCGAATTTATGGGGAAGACCTGTTTACCCTGCTTCCTCCACTGGCGCCGGAAAAAGTGGCAGGAGGATATTATTCCGAGGTCCGTCTCTGGTGGGAACAGTTCGTCGACAGCGCCTTCGGGTTTGGGGTCACGTCAAGGGACGAAATTTTTCGCAATAGCATTGCCTACAAGACGGTTGTTGGTATTCAGAAGATGGATCTCGCCCTTCAAGGGAGCGAAATAACGGGGGCTCGTAAGGAAGTCATCCAGGCTGTCATAAATCAAACTTCAGATGCTGAAGAGAAGGGCTTTCTACTACGACTTCAGCGAAGTGCGGATCACCGGTTCCTCAACTTTGAGGGCAATGCCCAGGAGCAAGCGTTTCGGTATCTCATAGGGCTCATGGAGCGCATCCATCAAAGACTGCCGGGCGCTCTCACCTTTCAGCCGCTCCCCGAAGCGGTGGATCTGGATGCTTCGGCTGCGGATATGATGATCTGCGAATCCTCTCATCAGCACTTGCACGGGGTCGTTTCCCTTGTCAGCAAAGAATGGCCCGGCTACATTTCCGCTTCCGTCGTTCCAAGCCTTTCCTTCTTTTATCCTGACGACCTGGTGCTGATGATCGAGGTAAACCCGTCGAAACTGCCGACCGTCGACCAGATCAGGGAGTTATGCCGTCGGCAACTTGAGGCCGCTCCCGGGTTGCGGCAGCGAGTGGCTCTGTTCTTGTTGCTCCCCCACGGGGCATATCAATTGGAGATTCTTAGCAGCGCGGAGTTCTGGCACCACACCCTCTGCCAACCCGCCAACCCCGAGGTCTTTGCACTGCTTGGCCGGCCGGAATTCCTGATTGATGGGACGACCCAACGGAAACCAGCCGATCCCGTCTGGACACGGTTCGCGAGCGATCAAGTCGCCGAGGAGATTACAGTCCGCAGGTCTGCCTTCAGCAAGGCGGCTGAGGCAGCAGGTACCCTGCGTTCGGTCGACCTGCTGCGGAATCTCTGGCGTCAAGTGCAGTTGGAGATTATTTACAGGAGTGCGGAGTCAGGCACGATTTCCCTTCCCCTGACGGTGCCAGCAATGCTTCGCACCTTGAAGTCGTGGGGCCTGCCGGAAGATTCTGTGTTCACCAGGCTGGCGGATGGCTATCGATCGGAGATGGATGGAGTACCCGTCGATGCACACGCCATGCTCCCCGAAGTCATGGAACTGCTTGTTATGTTCCAGTGAGCAAGCAGGGATGCCTCGCCGCCAGCTTACGCTTAAGGCTTACGCGAACCTGCTTTTGCGGCCAAAGCCATCCAGGTGGGCATGGCCCGGATGCGATCATGGCTCGGGAAGTTTGCCGAGGCGAAATTTGGTCGTGATCTCCCACGCACTAGCTGCGGAGATGAAGATATCGTTGTGGAGATTTGTAATGGATGTTCGCGCCGCTTTGCCCAGCCTGTTCGAATCCAGCGTCCACCAGAGAAAGGTGTGCGTGTCGAGCAAGACCCTCAATCGCCCTCCCCGTTCCAGAGCCGCAGCTCATCTTCCGGCAACGGGTCGTCGAATTCCGGGCCGACGGTAAACATGCCTTTGAAGAGCCCGGGTACGCGCCCCTTGGGCTTGCGCTTGGTGAGGGGGACGATCCGGGCTACGGGCTCTTTAGCTCGACCCGAGGTGATGATGATCTCCTCGCCCTGCTGGGCTCGTTTGACCAGGGCGGAGAGGTTTGTTTTGGCTTCGTGCATCGTGGCCTGGATCATGGGTAAGGTCCTCGGTTGCTCCTGTTGCTGGCTAAGTTCATCTTAGCTAAGCAGTCAGGAAGGGTCATTGAATCTTCGGGGTCATTGAACTTCCGGCAATTTTTCTTGAATGAGAAGCAGGCGTGGTTGTAGGATGACCCCGTTCACGGGGAAAACTGAGATCTATGCGAACACCGTGCTGCTCTCTTCTGCCTAAAGTAATCCTCACCGCATCACTCGCATGCTGCCTCTCCTCCTCCGGGACGGCATCGGCCCAGACACCTGGTCCAGCGGCCGGGCAGAAGACCCCGCCCTCCCAGCCGTCGGACGCTGCCGCAGCGGGATCAGGTGCAACAGTTGATCCTGATGCCATCAGCGCCATGGCGCACTCCATTCTCGAGAGCGGGTTGAGAGTGACAGGCCTGACCTCCTCGGACGGCAAGCCCTGGCACATGAAGGCCGATTATCAGCTCTTCAATGAAGGCAAGCCTCCCGATACGGGCACGGTTGAAGAGTGGTGGGCGGGGCCAGACAACTGGCGGCGCACCTATGTCACGAAGGACACCACGTGGACCGAGTGGAGCCAGGGACGCGCTCATCAATTTCAAAGCTCTAAGGGTTTCTATTACGAGTATCTCGATCTGCGGGTTGCCTGGCCGCTCATCATGCCCATGTATCAGACAAGGAATTTCAAGCCCGAATACCCGATGGACTTCAAGCAGGTGAGTGCCGGGGTCACCCTCAATTGCGTGTCGGTCATCAAGCCGCTGCGGTATGCGGATGGCCTCAATCCCGACTTTCTCTTTCCGAAGCTGTGCTACGACGCCGGACATCGGCTGCGATTCATGGGAACGTCAGACACAACGGTGACCTTCAACAAGTACCAGATGTTCCAAGACCGGGCTGTCGCGTACAAGATGGAAGTGATCGTACTGGGTGAGAAAAGGTCCTCGGCGGACATCACCCTGCTTGAGCCGCTGGGCCCGGATGGCGAGGCTCTGCTCAAGCCCGATGAGAAGGCGATTCCGCAGCCCTTCGCCATCCAGGTCTGGGATCCGCAGCCGGTGCCGGTGTACCAGGTTGCGGCTGTCTATCCGATGGCCGCACTGCAGAACCACCAGCTGGGGACGGTGATGGTTCCAGCCTTGATAGATAAGGATGGGCGAGTAAAGGTGACCGGCTTCCCTCCGAACCTGCTGGCGCAGGCGGCCGCGGATGCCATCAAGAGGTGGCGTTATGAGCCCTACAAGGTAGACGGAGAAACGGTGGAGGCAGCGACGCGGATCTCGTATACGTTCGATGGGTATCCGTTCGTGCCGCAGACTGGTGTGAAGGTGGCGGCAGCCGGGGGATACGATCCGAGGCGCGATCCTGAGAATGACCTCAAGGATGCGATCGCGTCGGCCACGCAGGCGCATAAGCGCATTCTGCTCGAGGTCGGCGGGGACTGGTGCATCTGGTGCAAATATATGGATAAGTTCTTTGACGCGCACCATGATTTGCAGGCGATGCGCGACTCAAACTTTGTCACCGTCAAGGTGAACATGAGTTCGGAGAACAGTAACGTCGACTTTCTGCATAAGTTTCCGAAGATCGCTGGGTACCCGCACATCTTCGTGCTCGATGCCGATGGCAAGTTCCTACAGTCCCAGGACACGAACCTGCTTGAAAGCGGGAACGGATACAGCGCGGGTAAGGTGCGGGATTTCCTTACTCAGTGGAAGCCGAGCTAGTGTGACACGTAAGCAGGTCCAGGGGGTGTCCGACCGACCGCTACTGCCCGTAAGCTAGTAGCATTTGGCCTTATTTGACGGGGGTGGCGGTCAGTTCGACTTGGAGTTTGCCTTTGGTGCCAACGTTGTCTGAGGAGAAAAGGACGGTCGGCTTATTCAGAGGAAGGATAACCGCCGAGTCCCACTTGTTCTGACGCACTACAGGAGGGCCTTCCTGCTCGGTGCTCGCGGCGATGCTGCTTACCTCGGCACTGAGGATCAACGACAGGCTGTTGTTTTGGTTGAGATGAACATTACGGCAGTCGATGTTCACGCCAATGTCCTGCAAATTCGCGACGGTCTTGGAGCCATTGACGAAGACGGGGACCTTGCTGCCGGCGCGAATAGCAGCGCCGCCCGTCCAGGCGGGATGCTCATCAACGGCACCCACCACTATGGAGTAGGCGCGGCTATTGACAACTTTGTTGTCGTCGCCTACCTCGCGAACCACAAAGTCGAGACGGAAGTAGCGGTCCGCCACGAAGAGGGCGAGGCTGTCTTTGTGGTGGTCGTCGTTGGCTGGCTTGCCGTCGGTGGTGTTTGTGTTTTGCGCCCTGGTTGGCGCTGCGACAAAAAGGCTACAGATTCCAGCGAGTGCGAGAACCGAAAACAGGGGAATCTTGCGCATGTGTACTCCTTTAGGGTGTGGGGTTGGAAGGTGTGCTGACCGGGGCGGGTTGAGCGAGCGGTGTTAGAGGCTCGATGTGGATAGCGGCGATGCTGATCGGCTGGTCGCTTTCGAGGGCTGATTCGGTTAGAGACTTCTTGACTTCTTCGGGTGCGCCGGTTGTCAGTGCTACCAGCGCGCGTTCCTCTGCGGTGAGCGGGGATGGGGTGGGGAAGACTTCCGGCTTACGTGCCGATTCCGGCTGATTTGAAGCGAGCAGAGATGAGTCGGTAGATGCGGTGGGGCTCTTAGGGCGCGCAAGCCGCTGGCGGGCCGAGGAACCTGCGGCGAGCGACGTCTGGGACTGGCCTGCGGCCGTCGGCTTGAGGCTGGTGATCGCGGAGGGATTGGCGCGGTTTGGGTAAGTGATTTTTGCGGCCGTTCCCGGGATGTGGCGACGCTCATATTTGACCGTCCAAAAAGCTAACACGCAGGCGATGAGCGCGAGGGCGTAACCAAGTACCTGAGCGGGGGAGAACCCACGTTTCAAATGCGAAACGTGGGGCACCCGCGATTCGGCGGCTGTTAATGCACGTCTCAAGGGCGATGCGCTGCGGCCAATGCGAACAAGGGAGCCGAAGAAGCCGGCGAATTTCCGTCGGACTGCGCTGAGACGGGTGTCTGCCGGGATGATCGAGGTTGAGTTCGCGATGACGCGCTGGGTGAGGCCGACTCGCGGTTCTTCGGCGGAGTAGGTAGCTACGCCAGCTTCGAGGAGGCGGTCGATGTGGTCATGATTCGCGCCGTCCCGGCCCTCGGCGTTCGAATGTGTTTGCCGGAGATCGTCCGAGGAGTTATTTCGCATGGCGGGCCTCGGTGAATGCGGCGAGTTTTTGACGGAGCACTTGCCGCGCCCGCATCAGCCTGGTGCGTACCGTGCCTTCTGAAATGCCGAG
>DASWUZ010000221.1:0-8136 GCA_036401395.1 Acidisarcina sp. | reverse complement strand
ATCACCTCTTCGACGGCTCCAAGATTGCCGGTCTCCCTATCCCGAACCACGAACCGCACCAGAGCCGGATCACCAAGCCTGGGAAACTCGATGCGGTTCGGAAAACCATGCGTCTTCGCAGATGAGTATTCGTTTGAGGTCAGCACTCGGTCCGCAGACGTACTCATATACCGCAGAGTCTTGCCCTCCGAATCGAAGGTACAGATGCCATAGTCAAGCTGGACGCGCCTTGTCTCCTCCGAGAGTGAAACGAAGGACAGAGAATCAGCATCCACGTTCAGCGCGTATCGCAGCGCGTCTGTCTCTCCCGTCTGCAGCAGCCGGGCCGAGAGCGAGATCGACAGCGGCGTGAGCGAATGGTAGCAGGCGGCCTCCTGGAGGATCGCAGCTTCGCGGGTCTCATTGCGGGCAAATTCGCCGGGCTGCGCCGCCGTCTCCCCAACGAAGTAGCGTTGACGATACGACAGTCTCACGTCGTGGCGGCTAGTGGTGAGACGGACTTCGTGGAAACCGCTCTTCCATGCGTCGGCGCTCGGATGGTAGGCGAGCTGATAGTGGAGCATCGTGCTCGCCGCGCACCCGCCCCCCAAGGTCACGCGCAGACCCGAGGACGGAGCGTTAGCAACGGGCTCTGCCGGGTCAATGACGCGGAATGCGGAGACCATCCGCCGCACCTTATGGGAATGGCCCCCTACCTCGAAGACTTGAAAATCAGATGCGATCAAATCATTGATGGGATGACCATGAGAGTCTGTTGCGACGACATCCACCAGCACTTCGCGCGTGGTCACTCGAATTGTGAATGGTATTTGACGATCTGGGCTACCACCAGCGTTACTCGTCGAAGGGGATAACTCCTGCTTGGCAAGAGCCACATGCCAGCAGCTAACTCCGAACACCAACAGACCTATGCCGGTGGCCAGCGTTCGATACATCAATCGATGAACAGCCCGTGAACGCATCGCTTTTCCGTACCCACCTTCAAACCCTACACGCCGCCGAAGGGCTCTTAGCCAAATGCCTCAATGCTACCGGAGCGGCTACCCAAACTGCGCGGCTCATCAACGGCGAGTGCGCGACTCACCGATCCAGTCCAAATCGCGAGTAGCCACGCCGCTTCGTACCCCAAGGTCTTTCACAAAAATCTGCACGAACAATTTCGCCGTCCGAAGAAAATGAGCCAAAAAACACCACCGAGGTAAACTAGAGAGGGTACTTCCCATGAGCATTCAAATTTCCCCTGAGATCGAAATGCGCCTGATCGACCAGGCCAGGAGAGAGGGCGTCTCCGTAGACCAATTGCTGGAGCGTTTCATCAAGGAACGCGCCGCCCCAGTCGCTGACCGTGCCAGCTCCCTTTCTGAGCTGCCCATCTGGCATCTCGGCGATGTAGGTCCCCTCCATCGGCGCGATATCTACGACGATGCCCCCTGAACCAGGACTCGTCGATGCGAATGTCCTCGTCTACGCAATGGACGAAGACTCTCCCCAATTTGCTGCCTCTCGCGCGATCCTGGACGCGGCGCGGCTGGGTTCGACAATACTTTACGTGACCCCGCAGATACTCTGCGAGTTCTACTCCGTCGTAACCAACGGCCGTCGAGTTTCAAAGCCGCGTTCTCCGGCCGAAGGGCTGGCCGCACTATCCAATCTATTGGCGTTTCTTTATGTGTTGCCCGTTCCAGCAAGCACCGTAGACGGCCTCATAGCGCTGCTTCATCAACGCCCAGTAACTGGAGCCGATGTCTTTGACTTGCAAATCGTTGCGACCATGAGAGCCAACAACATCTCACGAATTTACACATTTAACTCAGGTGACTTCGACTTTTTCCTCGACCTTGAAGTTCTAACCCCGCGCCTGACTTGAAGAGATGATTTTGCGGAGCCGAGAAATCCGATGAATGCGAAGATACTTAAGCGCACTTCCCAACGGAGCTAGATAGCAAATGAGCCTTAGCACCCTCCGCACCACTCTCTGCTTAGCCATCCTCCTGGCCACCCTCGCCGCCGCGACACTCCACGCCCAGGTAGACGTACTCGAACAACACAACGACGACGCCCGCACCGGCGCAAACCTCCGCGAAGCCACCCTCACCCCAGCCAATGTAAACCCCCAGCAGTTCGGCATGCTTTTCAAGCACGTGCTGGACGACCAGCTCTACACCCAGCCCCTCATAGCCACCAACATCAAGGTCGGCGGAGGCTACCACGACGTCGTCTACGTAACCACCGTCAACAACAGCGTCTACGCCTTCGACGCTAACGACGCGACCGCCGCTGCGCCCCTGTGGCACGTCAATTTCGGTATGCCCGCCAACCTTTATGATTTCAACTTCGGTTGTCTCGATATCAACGGCAGCATGGGAATCATCGGCACGCCAGTGATCGACGCGGCGAAGACGACCCTCTATGTCGTCGCGTTAACGAAGGTTTCCAACCGCACTTCGGCGCACACCACTGGCCAAACTTCGAACCAAAGTAGCCGTATAGTGGCGCACCCTCCCGCACAAACCGAATACCACTTCGAACAACGCATTCACGCTCTGGACCTGGCTACGGGGGCCGATGTTTCCAACAGCCCGGCCACTATCAGCGCGCCCGGCTTTAACCCGCTTATGCAGAACCAGCGGCCTGCGCTCATGCTCAGCTCCGGCAACCTGTATATCGGCTACGCCTCGCACTGCGACGTCAGCCCCTACCATGGGTACCTTTTCAGCTATGACGCGACTACTCTCCAGCGCAGGGCCGTCTTTAACACCTCGCCCGGCGGCGACGGAGCGAGCATCTGGCAATCGGGCCAGGCTCCATCGATCGACGCGGCGGGCAACATCTACTTGATAACTGGCAATGGCGATTGGAATGGCAAGACTCAATGGAGTGAAAGCTTCCTGAAATTAGACCCGCAGCTCCACTTATTAGACTGGTTCACGCCAACTAACCATTTCGACCTTGATAAGAAGGACAATGACTTAAATTCATCCGGAGCTACTTTAATTCCCGGAACCCACTTAGTCATCGGCGGCGGCAAAGAAGGCGTACTCTACTCCGTTGACACCCGCCACTTCGGCCACTTGGGCGACCAGCACGCCCTGCAGCACTTTCAGGCTACCGGCTCCCACCTTCACAGCGTCGTCTATTGGGAGAGCGCCGCCAACGGCAAGCTTATTTACATCTGGGGTCAGCGCGACAAAGCCCGCGTCTACAAAGTCGAAGGCGAAAAAATCGACGAAACCCCCATCATGACCCGTCCCGACAGCAACGAAGGCCATCCCGGCGCCATGCTTTCCGTCTCCGCCAATGGCAAGACCGACGGCATTCTCTGGGCCGCCATCCATGCCACCGGCGACTCATGGCATGAGTCGAGACCCGGTATCCTCCACGCCTACGCAGCCGATGACATCAACCACGAGCTTTGGAACTCGCTACAAAATCCTACTCGCGATGACTGCAACAATTATTCCAAAATGTCTCCGCCAACTATAGCGAACGGCAAGGTCTACTTAGCCAGCTTCGGCACCCGAAACATAGGTACCGGCCAATTCTGCGTCTACGGACTCTTACCTGACGGCCCCGTGCCCACCGCACCCACAGATGTTCATGCAACCATAACTGGCCCAAGCGTGACTGTAGAGTGGAGCCAAGTAACCGCAGCAACGACCTACACCGTAGTTAGCAAGCAACGAGATAATCGCGATGCGCCGCAACACGTCGCTGCGAGCGGACTAACTAAGCCCACCTACACCGAGCCAGCCGCCATCACCGGCCCAACTGAATATAAGATCATCGCAACAAACTCCAACGGCTCAAGCCCCGAGTCAGCAGCGGCCTCAGTAACTGTCGTAAACGTCCCCACTCCGAGACCGATGCCAATGTCGGACCATCCGGTCCATCGCAAACCAGCAAATCATCAGCCGATGGCTCACTAATTACACGGCAACTAGCTCATCAATATTCCGCCTCGCAGATAAACGTCGTCGGAGCGCGCCCAGACACACCTCGCCTTCGACAAGGGTGTACGCTAAAATCATGGGCACCCCCCACGCAACGCCGCAAGAGACCGACTACCTCATAGTAGGAGCCGGCATAGCGGGCCTGCGGGCCGCCATCACCCTCGCCGAATCAGGCCGCGTCCTCGTCATCACCAAAGAAGCGCTCGACGAATCGAACACCCACTACGCCCAGGGCGGCATAGCTGTCGCGATGGGCGGCGAAGAAGACATCTCCCTCCACTTCGACGACACCCTCAACGCGGGTGACGGCCTCGTCGACGCCGAGGCGGCCGCTATCCTCGTAGAGGAAGGCCCTCTCCGCGTTGAGGAACTACTCGCATGGGGCACCGGCTTTGACCGCGAAAACGGCGAGCTTATGCTTACCCGCGAGGGCGCACACAGCCGCTCTCGCATCCTCCACGCCCACGGCGACGCCACCGGTGCCGAGATCGGCCGCGCCCTCCTCGCCAAGGCAAAGTCCATCCCCAACATCACTCTTGTCGAATGGACAACCTGCGTTGACCTCGTCCTCTCCCACGACGATCCCACGGAAGTCATTGGCCTGGCAGTCCTCAATCCACTGGGCGAGATCGAACACATCCGGGCGCGCGCCGTACTGCTCGCAAGCGGCGGAGCAGGCCAGGTCTACAGCGACACCACCAACCCCGCCGTCGCTACCGGAGACGGCATCGCAGCCGCATGGCGGGCAGGCGCAGACATCTCCGACATGGAGTTCTACCAATTTCACCCCACCGCACTGAGCCTCCCCGGCGTCCCCCGCTTTCTCCTTTCGGAAGCCCTCCGCGGCGAGGGCGCGTATCTACGCAACGCGAGTGGCGAGCGTTTCATGCACCGCTACCATCCACTCCTCGAACTAGCTCCGCGCGACGTAGTAGCCCGCGCCATCACCCGCGAAGGCCTCGCACCCCCCACCGATCAGAATCCCGGGATCCCCCTCCCCGTCTATCTCGACATGCGCCACGTTCGCGGCATCGACCTCAACAAACGCTTCCCGGGCATCAGCGGCTTCCTCCACCGCCATAACCTCGACCTCAGCCGCGACCTCATCCCCGTCCGCCCCGCCGCGCATTACCTCATGGGCGGCATACGCACCGGCACCGATGCCCGTGCCTCCCTCCGCCGCCTCTACGCCGCCGGCGAAGCAGCCTGCACCGGTGTCCACGGCGCAAACCGCTTAGCTAGCAATTCTTTACTAGAGGGCCTGGTCTTCGGAGCCCGCGCCGCCCAATCCATGTGCGCAGAATCGTCCCTTTCGCCCCCTTCCCCCTTTCAGCCACCCGGGATGCGGGTGCCCCGTGTCTCGACTTCGAGACATAGGTCTTCACCCAACCCCACTCTTTTCCCCCAGTTGAGAAAGTTAATGTGGGAAAAAGCAGGCCTGCTCCGCGACGCTGACGGCCTCCACGCCGCCCAAATCGGCCTTGACGAAATGGCTGATCAATTGTCCGAAGTGACCGACCGCGCCAGTCTCGAACTCAACAACCTGCACGCCATCGCGACCCTGATCACCCAGTCCGCCGTCGCACGCGAAGAGTCTCGCGGAGCCCACTACCGCAACGACTACCCCACTCGAAACGACCGCGACTTGCAGCGCCATTCTCTAGTCCAAGGGCGGCTCGCAGTCACCTTCGGCGAACTTTCCAACGCAGCAGAAATTCAGGCCGCGACCCGCTAACCACATCCAATCCGTATCGAAGGAGTCCATGAGCACGAACGATCCCCTACCCGTCCCGCAAGAAGAAAACGTTGTCGCCCACTTTCATGACCGTGAAGACGCCGAGCGCGCAATCATCGAGTTGCGTGAAGAGGGTTTCGCTGCCAACGCCATCGACGCTGTCTTCGTGAAGCCGCCAGGTCCCCGGGAGTCATTGGAAGGCGAACAGAAGTTACCCGTCGACCATGCGATCACTACCGAGGCGGGAGCGCCCGGCAACACCGCATCAAAGGCCGCAGCGTCGGTCCTTCCCGACATTCCTTTCACTACGATGACTGGCGGCTCACCCTTCGGCGAAGCATCGACCTACATTCCAGACGAACGAAACGAAAAGCCCGACGCCGGACTAAGTACCATCTCGGTCCGTACTTCTCCCGACCAGTGCTCCGAAGCTAAGTCCATCCTCGAACGCAACAACGGCGTGCTTATACCGTAGGCAAGCCAAGGAAGCTATTCAGAAATGGACTATTAGTTCCCTTGCGACCAGCACGGGCCTAATGTCACTAACGACTGCCCCATAACCGCCGAGGTTTTCCAGGGAATGCCGAGATTTCTGGAGTCATCACCGGCGCGAGCGCGGACGTGACCCACGGCGCCTTTCTCGAAGTCGATCACCGCCACCACACGTAAATCACAGGCACCACACTGTGAATGACTCCCCGTCTCCGTTTCTTGTTGCGGACTGATCAGCTATTGCGTATTGTTCTCTTACATTAGAGTTAAGCCTCGCTTAAGCTTCAATAGTCGTTCAGTTAGTATCTACGGCCCCACTCATTCCCGAAACGAAGCTTGAGGACATACCCACCCATGCCACGCTCATCCCACACTCTTGAAACTGCATCCGCCAAGGCCCCCGTCTCAAAGCCGCTAGCAATGGCAGCTCTGACTTCCATCATCTGCACAGCACTAGCCGGTTGTTGTGGATCAGGCATGACAAACTGCAAGAGCAGCGGCTCGTTAGGGCCGTCGGGCGCCGAAGTCGCTGGCGTCATCGTCGGAGTAGGCGCGGTCATCGGTGTCGGCGTCGCGCTCGAGGTCAGCCACAGTCACCACATCCTCAAGGGCTGCGCGTCGAGTGGTCCCAACGGCCTCGAACTGCAAACCGGCACCAAGAACTACTTACTCTCCGGGGCAACCACAGACATCAAGCCAGGAGACATAGTCCGCGTCCACGGCTCAAGAGTAAAACAGCAAAAACACAGTACTGCCGACCAGACCTTCTCCGTAGAAAAGCTGAACAAGGACTACGGCCCCTGCAAAGCAACTCATCCATAACCAAATAGGACCCGCCTGGCCCAAACCGCTGCCTATCCGCCTTTAAGATAGACTTCTATGTTTTGGGTTGTCCACACAGCAATCCCACTACCAAAGAAGTCTTGATCCTCGGTCCAAATCGGACAAGTCAACAGCAATGCCGCCGCTACAATAGGCCAATCGTCGACGTCGCGCGACGAGATTCGCTGCCGAGCCATATCTTCGCGACTTGCATAAACGTCCAGGTCAACTACCTCCACCAGGCGACTGAGTTGATCAAGCGTTCTAAGTCCCGCACTGGGATCAATGCCCCGCTTTGTCGCCAACTCAGCGATATATTTTCGCGCATCCTCAAAGCAAGCGTCAGGGCTATAGAACAGACAGGAGTGCTCGTACGACTCTATCAAGCCAAGTACTCTGACTCCGAAAACACCACGAAGTAGAATGTTGGCGTCAACTACGAGTCGCCTCATTTTTCTTTGCGCTTCCGCCACTGCTTGAATTCGTTAAGCGCGGCGGTCTCCGAAATCCCCTCGGCAGCGAGTATTTCCTGCCATCGCTGCGAGGCTTCCTTGAGGGCAGTCCGCTCAGTCTCACTTCGTTTGCGCCGCGCCGGAAGGTAATAGCCGACCGTGTCCCCGTGACGCGTAATTGCTAACGGCACTTCCGACTCCGTTAGGTAGCTCGCGAGTTTATCGCGAAACTCCCGTATCCCGACCCTCAAAGTCTCCATGACACCTCGCGTACCGTTGCGTACACAAGTGTACCATTTGTCAGCCTAATGCGCCCCGGCACCCTCCGGCACTTTAGCCGCCCGCGGAGGCCTCCGCATAATAAAAGGCAACGGCACCAGCAGCCCAATCAACACAGCCAGAACCCAAAACGCATTATCGTAACTCAACATAGAAGCCTGCCGCACCATCACCGTATAAGCCCGGCCCACCGCCGCCGACTTAGCCGCATCGCTGCCCATCCCCCCAGCCATCAATGCCCGCTTCGTAGCATCGATATAGTTCCGATAAGCGAACCCATTGCCCGTGCCGGCAGCCAATTGCTGCTGATGCACCTGCGCCGTTCGCACCAGGAACGTAGTCAGCAAAGCAGTCCCCACACTCCCGCCCATATTTCGTGCAAAATTACTGAAGCTCGAAATCTGGT
>DASWUZ010000220.1:0-5978 GCA_036401395.1 Acidisarcina sp. | reverse complement strand
GCGGGCGGATTCGGCTCGATGAATGGCACGCGAGGCAATCAAATCAATTGGCAGATCGATGGCATCGACAACAACGATCTATGGCACAACATCCCGGCCGTGAATCAAGGCGGCGTGTCGGGAATTGCCGGCGTCATCCTTCCGCTTGATGCCGTCGAACAGTTTTCTGCGCAGAGCGAGGCGTCTCCGGAGTCGGGGCGTAACCCGGGCGGCAGCGTCAATCTTTCGTTGAAGTCGGGAACCAATCACATCCATGGTACGGCGTACTACTACAACCGCAATGAGGCCCTCGGCGCGATTTCGCCGATCACAGAGGCAGCGGGCAAGCCCAAGCAAAAGGTCCGTAATTATAACTATGGCCTATCGCTGGGTGGCCCTATTATTCATGACAAGTTGTTCTATTTCATTACCTATGAGCATCAGCGTTTTGTCATCGGTGTTCCTGCTGAAACGACGGAGCCATCTGTGGCGTATCAGGCAAAGGTGACCAGTCTACTGACCGCCAACGGTGTAGCTGTAAACCCTGTTTCGACAAATCTGCTGACCGGCCTCTGGCCCGCCAACGCTTTGACTGGCGCGGCCAATCCACAGAACTACACCAGCAACGCTCCGGAATTTGGGTACAGCTACAACGGCACCGCCAAGGTGGACTACACGATCAACGAGAAAAACAGCTTGTCTGCGCACTGGTTCGTAGGCCAGGGCAACCAGGTTGCACCCGCCTTTGGCACCAGCTATCTTTTGCCGTACTTCGAATACGCTCCAATTCACGTACAAAATTATGCGGTTGTTTACAATCGCGTAGTTTCATCGTCCGTCACCAACCAGTTGTTGGCAGGTGTGAATTATTTCAACCAGATTTTCAATGACAACGTGCATAATCAGGACCCTGCTTCCCTGGGGCTCGTTACCGGATCGCCGCTTAAGGGTTCCCCGAACATCAAGATCAGCGGCTTCGACGCAGTTGGGATCACGCCGCCAGAGGGTCGTAACGACATCACAGGCCACCTGACCGAAGACCTTTCCTGGGTCGTTGGTAAGCATCAATTCAAGTTCGGCGGTGAATACCGCAAAGCTCAGTTGCAGGAGTTTTACCATCGCCATGCGCTTGGGGTTTTCAAGTTCAACGGGACCCATGGTCCCGTGAATCCCGGCAACTCCAATAGCTGGGGGTATACGGGGTCCGACGTGACCCAGGTCAATTCTCTGGCGGACTTTCTCGCTGGTTATGTGAATAGCTCGTCGATCACAATTGGCGATCCCACCCGCCTTGTCTACGTGAACACATTTGCGGTGTTCGGCCAGGACGCATGGCAGTTCACGCCCAAGTTCAACGTGAACTATGGGCTGCGTTGGGATTTTGAGGGTCCTCTCCAAGACAGTAAAAAAGACCTTTCCGTCTTTCGCCCCAGTCAGGGCGGCATTGTGTTTCAGGGTGCCGGCATCGACAATCTATATGATCCGCAATATACGGATTTCAGCCCTCGTGTCGGTTTCTCGTACCAGTTACACCCAAAGACTGTATTACGCGCTGGTGCTGGTCTGTATTTCGATACTCCTAATCTCAATCCGTTCCTTGATAATCGACCTGGTAACGCTGCACCGAATGGCGTCGAGGGCAATCCGGCCGGCCCTAACCCCGTATACACGGTTAATCCAGCTCCCTACACCATCCAGGCAGGTGTGAATCCCTTCACTCCGTCTTGCTCGCCGGCGGCTCCTTGCGGCGTCTTCTCTGTAGCCAAGGGCTTCGTGCCCTCTTACAACCTAAATTTTAACGCTCAGTTGGAGCAGAGCCTCACCGATAAGGTCTTTTTCCAGATCGGATATGTCGGCAGCGAGGGCCGCCATCTTCTGTCCCTCCTAGACATCAACCAAGCCGCATTCGATCCGTCCGGAAACACGGTGCAGACCTCTCGCCCTTACTCCACTGCATTTCCTAACTATGGGAATATCAACGAAATTCAAAGTATAGGTAACTCTAATTACAATTCGCTTCAAACCGTTTTGCGAGTTTCCAGCTGGCATGGAGTGGGGGCGCAGGCCACCTATACTCTGTCTCACAACCTCGATGACTCTACCTCCTATCGTGGATCGCTGCCGCAGGACAGCACCAACTTCAAGGCAGACTACGGAAACAGCGACTTTGACAATCGGAACACGTTTGTGGGTCTCGTCACTTACGACCTTCCCGGGTCTCACTTCATGCCATTGGTGACATCGGGATGGCAGGTCAATAGCCTGCTGACTTTTCACAGCGGATTTCCGTTCACAGTTTTGAGTAGTGCCGACACGAGCGGTACCAACGAGGGAGCTCAACGCGCAAACCTGGTTCCGGGCGTGAGCTTATTCGATGGGACAGACCCCACGACCGGGATACGGAATCACACGCAAAAGGTGAATTCACAGTGGCTCAACCCGGCCGCTTTTGCAGACCCTGCACCCGGGGCGCTCGGCACCACCAAGCGCAACGAATTCTACTCACCGGGCTATAACGATGTGGACCTGTCGGTGTTCAAGAACACGCACATCACGGAGCGGGTCAACACCCAGTTGCGAGTGGAGATGTTCAACCTTTTCAATCGCACTAACTTCGCACCGCCGTTTTCCTACAGCGGTGGCTACAATCCGAACCAGGCGTCCAACGGAAGCTTCCAACTCACAGATACAATCGGCGACTTTAACGGTGCTCCTGGAATTGGCGCCGGCGAGCCCTTTAATGCGCAGCTGGCATTGAAGATCATCTTCTAACTGATTGACCTGCAAACAAGCGGCACCGGGAAACATTCCCCGGTGCCGCTTTTTTGTCTTAGCGTCAGACAAAGGACCTGTACCTAAAAGTACCGTCATCCTGAGGGTACCGAAGGATTTTGCGGTTCGACGCTAGGCGGGGACCAATCCCCAGCGGCGGTGGAGGGTACGTTCAATGTTGCGGAAAAGCAGATATTCTACCGACCAGCCGATGGCGATGATGATGAGCAGAACGGAAGCTACGAGGCTCATGTCGTTCAGGTCGCGGCCGGTCATCAGTAGCTGGCCGAGTCCGAGGCTTATGTAAAGCATTTCAGCGGTGATGAGGGCGTGCCAGGCGAAGGCCCATCCCTGCTTGAGGCCGGAGACCAGATGGGGCAGGCTGGCGGGCAACAGGATGTAAAAGAAATGCCGCCAGCCCTGTGCGCCGAGGTTGCGGCCCGCCATACGGAAAGCGTTGGGGACCTGCTGCAAGCTCGACTTCACGCTGATGGCGATGGACAGAAACGAGCCCATCACCACGACGAACAGGATGGCGCTCTCGTTCAACCCGAACCACAAAATAGCTAGTGGAAGCCAGCAAGCGCTTGGTGGACTTTGCAGACCAATAAGCAAGCGACCCAGGGTGTCGTCGAGGAAGCGGCTGCTGGCGATGGCGAGACCAAGGACGCCACCTATGACCACGGCGATGCTATAGCCGATGGCGAGGCGGCGCAGGCTTACACGGATCGCTATCCAGAAGCTATGATCTTTAAAGCCGTCGTGCAAGGTCTGGAGAACATCCCGAGGCGCGGGGACTACGTAGGTTGGCCACACATGCAAACGGATGATGATTACCCAGGTCGCCGCGATGGCCGCATAGAAGATTGCGTTCTTTAGAAGCTTATTCATCACTGGTGCTCCGCTTCGTATTCAGCTTGATGGGAGCGATCGATCTCGGTGCGCAGTTCGCCCAAAATGTCTCCTGCCAGGGCGGCGACGGCTGGCTCCTCGATGTGGCGTGGGCGTGGCATGTCAATCTTGTATTCACTCTTGATGGTGCCGGGGCGAAAGGTCATCAGTACGACGCGGTCGCCGAGACGAACCGCTTCACGAACGTTATGGGTTACAAAGACGATGGTGCGGCCGGTGCGCGTCCAGAGGGTTTCCAGTTCGTCGTGCAGCATGTCGCGGGTTTGAGCGTCGAGGGCCGCGAAGGGCTCGTCCATGAGCAGGATGTCCGGTTCGGTGGCCAGTGCGCGGGCGAGTGCGACGCGCTGCTTCATGCCACCGGAGAGCTGATGGATGTAGTTGTCTTTGAAGCCTAGGAGCTGCACCATTTTTAGATAGCGGTTCACGGTGTCGCGGCGTTCTGGCTTGGGCACACCTTTCATGCGCAGTCCAAACTCCACATTTTGCGCGACGGTGAGCCAGGGAAACAGTCCGTGGTCCTGGAACATGAGAATGCGGTCCGTGCCTGGGCCCTGGACGCGGCGCTGGTTCAGTTGAACCTCGCCGCTGGTGGGGAAAGAGAGGCCGGCGATCTGATGAAGCAGGGAAGTCTTTCCGCAGCCCGACGGGCCGACGATGCAAAGAAATTCACCCGGAGTTATTTCCAGGTTGATGTTGTCGAGAGCGACTAGCTGCGGCCCTTTCGCAGACTTGAAGCTCAGGCCGACGTTCTTCAAGGAGATTGTGGTGTCGTGGTCTGATCCGCGACGAAAGGGCGCTGCTGGAATCAAGTGCGGCTGGTTTTGTGGCGGGTGTGCGACCTCTACGAAGTTGGGGGTCATGGGATTTTCTTCTTGCCTTTCTCTGCGAGCACCTGATTCAACAGGGTCAGATCATAGAGGTTCGAAAGGTCAGGCGGATGGCGCAGAAATCCCGCGTCGAACGACCGCTGCGCCGATGTAACCAACGATGTTCGAAACGGATCATATGTGATCGTCAGGTGAGTCAGAGCTTCGCTGAGTTCGTCAGGTGGTAGCGATTTGCTCGTCAACTTTTGTACTTCTGCATTTAGTGTCGTACGCGCTTCCGCAGGATGAGCGTTGATCCAATCTGTGAGCTCGACGTGAACGCGGAGCCACTTCTTCACCAGGTCTGGGTGGTCACCCAGGAATTTAGTGCGGACGACCAGATGCGCGGCGACGAACTGGCTGTTGGGCCAAAGTCTGCGTTCGTCGAGGAAGATGGTGGCATGCCCATCGTGGACGAGGCGTGTGGCCCATGGCTCCGGGGCCCAGGCGGCGTCCAGTCGTCCGCTGAGAAAGAGAGGGAGCTGGTTAGGATTCTCGGTGGGAATGACCTGCACGTCCCCACCTTTATCGACGGTGTTAAGACCATTGGCGTGAAGCCATGCGCGCAGGGCTACGTCCTGGGTATTGCCGAGTTGGGGCGTGGCTATCTTTTTGCCATGAAAGTCTTTCGCGGAGTGGATGTTTTCGCCGGCGCGTATGACGAGGGACGCGCCGCCGCTGGAGGCGCCGGCGATTACTCTGAGGGCCTCGCCGTGGGACTGCACGAACCCGCTAATAGTGGGACTGGGTCCGATATAGGCGAGGTCGATCGCGTTGGCGAAGAGCGCCTCGATGGCGGACGGGCCTGCGTTGAATGCTTTCCACTCGACGCGTACTCCGGGGCCGAGCTGCTTTTCAAATGTGCCCTGGGCCTGGCCTACGAGGGCCTGGGCGTGGGTGATATTTGGGAAGAAGCCGACGCGGACGACCTGCTGGGCCGCCAGGGAACTTTGGAAGACAACTGAGGCGAACAGCAGCGCGATAGCAGACTTAGCCACGCTGCGAAAGGCTTCCTGCAGCCAAATGAAACGACCCCTGAGAGAGTGAAGGCCAGGCCGGGATTTAGAAGCGTGCATAGAGAGAATCCTTAGGGCGGGGAAGAGGGCCGCGTGAATATGTGGAGATTTGCCAGGAAGCCGAGAGTAAACAGAGCGAAGACTAGCGACAGCGCGGACAGCTCATCGTGGCCAGGGGATAGCCCGAGCGAGCGCGTCGATTCCTATAGGGAATGTGGAGCAACTGAAGCATTGAGGACATCTCGGCCCCGCGATTCACGCGTGAGTAGTCAGGAGTAGATTTTAAAATAGAAGAGAAAAGGAGAGAGGCGGGTCAGCGACAACAGCGCGGGCTGCAAGAGCGGGTTGGGACCGGATGGCGCATCAGCTTCGATGATTAAGTATGGCAGGGGATTTGTCAACAACGCCTTCGCTTTGCTCAACGACTGTCTTG
>DASWUZ010000219.1:0-2844 GCA_036401395.1 Acidisarcina sp. | reverse complement strand
GGTGGGGGGGCCCTCTCCTATTTAACGAGAACAGAGAAGGGCTCGGAGGAAAATGAGCTCAGCTTGAAGGCATGGGAATGTGTCCTCGAGTGAATTGAGGATAGGAACCCTAGTCTACTGTGGAAGTGATAATTCAATTATACGCGGACGAAAGAACTACTACGCCAAATTTCCGGTAAATAATTTGTCAGTTGAATGAAGCGGCACCACTGGCCGACCCGCAGACCGCTATCGCGCGCTCACCCCGGTGGTGGCAGGCCCGGGAATCGCGGACATCACCGGCACGGACACTACTAATCCGCTACCGTAAGAGGATGAAGCACCGAATTACGAACCGGCCTATTCACTCTCAGTTTCGTTGAATCATGGTTTTTTGATTGCTGCTTTCAAGGTGCACGAAAGGCAGCCCTGGTCGCCACGCGACTTTCATTGAGGTCCGCCGGCACTCGTTTCAGGGAGGCTGGGAGTGGCCGTAGTCGCTCTCTCAGGCACAGGAACCACGAGTCCCGTCACATCCCCTCGTATGCTTACCGGCAGGTCTTTGCTTCCATAATGCTCAAAGTCTTTTTGAGTCAGGGGGTGTGGCCCACTCTGGCTCCGCGGCAAGCCAGCTTCGTCCAAATCCTGGTCAACCGCGAAATTCACGCGCAACAAATAGTCACCTTCTGGAACGAATCGGAAGTCGAACCCAGGCTTGTCCATCGCGAAATCGGCGCTGGCAATCTGTGTCCGGTCGTCGGGGTAGATCAGAGCAACTTCCCCAGCATTGATCACGTGCCCATCACGAGCCGAAACCAGTGAGCCCGTAACCTGATGCAGTTTCGAGAGCGGAATTACGATGTCTTCACCGGTACGTTCTTCTCCAGCGCTGAGCTTTACGGGCACGGCATCTTTCTTACGGGTCTTTCCTCCCGAGAACATTGTGAGCGTAAACGGCGGGCCCCCCGACCCGCCCTCGCCCGAGGATGACCCGGTTCTTGTTATGGTCCTTACTGAAAGCGACATATCAACCTGAGCAATGTACTCACCAGCCTGCAAGCCAGCCATCCTGAAGTGCCCCATGTCATCTGTGAACTGAAAGGGCATAAACCCGTCCGTTTTTACAGCAACGCTATCCCAAGTACCGTCCTTGGTCTTGCGCCACAACTGCAGGCTGAGGCCTGCCGCCGGACTGCCGTCATCAAAGCTCACTGTTCCGCTGAGAGCTGCACCGCGCTCGATACGCTCCTCTACCTGAACGCTCTGGTTCGCCTCCACCGTGATCTTGTGGTTCCCGGCCTTTTCCATTGCTTCCGGCGTGATCCTCTGACGGTCCGCCATCGGGACTTGAACCATCGCCGAGAGGTAACCTGGCTTGTTGACCACAACGTAGTAGGTTCCCGGCTTCACCTTTTCGATGGTGAAGCTCCCATCGAGAGAAGTTTGAACTACGCTCATCTCAAACGAATCCGGAATTTGATACTGAACTGTTACCTTCGCCCCCTCACCCTCCGCAGGCGCATCCTTGTTAGCTTCCTTTTTGACGGCCTCAACCGGTTGTAGCATGACGCTGGCAAATCGGGCAGGAGCATTGGTGTCCGCGCAATAGACATGCCCGGTCACGGTGCCGGTGGGCGAGTTCTTTATCTGCCCTGAGCAAAGGGACGCACTTAGGGCGAAAGTTGCAAGTGGCAGCCACACCCGTTCCGAGCGCAAGTCAATCTTCAAGTCGGGCACCTCATGGATAAGAATCATAACCTGCCCCATGTTTTATAAGCGTGGACAAGGCTGCGGTGCGGAAGTCCCGAATGAGGGGTCGGACGGGATGGGTTACAACCTGCCTTACGCGCGGCTAAATCACTCTACATACTCCGTTACACTATTAAAGTGTGGGGGAGCAGAAAGAAAAAGCCCCGACAACAAGCCTCGGCTCCCCCTTTTGCACGGATGGGCAGCAAACTAATGCTTCAAGCGTCCATCCGATCGCGCCAAGCCACGCCGCACTACGAATAGAAACCAGGACTGATAGATGAAGATCGTTCAGAGCCACGAAAAGATATCGATGCTTGCAACAGAACTACTGGCGGTTTTCGCCGTGGACACCGCTTCATCCAAGGCTCCTGCGAAGCCGGGGGAGGAGCCAAAACCTCAGATTTCTCTTCTCACGACCGACAAGGCCGTGCTTGCGGCGACGACGACTGTGCTGGAGGGTGGAGAGTTCAAGGGCGGCATGAATGAAGTTCTCCTGCTGCACGCTCCTGATGGTCTTGCGGCCAAGAGGCTCTTAATCATAGGCTTAGGGAAGGCCGCTAAGGTTGCGGTGCATGATTATCGTAAGGCTGCTGGAACAGTCGTCCGCTTTACCAAGCCTCGCGGCATTCGCGACATGGCCATTGCGGCGCCTGCCGTGGACAAGAGGGCGGGTTGGGTTGCCCTGCCCCCCGGCCCGTGCATTCAGGCCATTACTGAGGGAGCGCTGCTCGCGGACTTCGACTCAGACACCTACCGGTCAGACCGGAAAGACCAGTCCATCCAGTCGCTCACCATCGTGAGCGCGAAAGCCGACCGGGCAGCGGCAGATACCGCAGTTCTTGAAGGAACGATCCTTGCGGAGGCGCAGAACTTCGCCCGCAGCCTGGTTAATGAACCTGGCAATGTACTGACTCCCACGGTGCTCGGCGAACGTGCAGCCGCGATGGCGGCCGAAGTCGGGCTGAAGTCTGAGGTTTACAGCACGGAGAAGCTTCAGGAACTGAAGATGGGCGCTTTCCTCGCCGTGGCCCAGGGATCGGAACAGCCTCCAGCCCTGATTGTTCTGACCTACACTCCAGAAAACGCGCCCGCCAATGGCCCAGTGCTTGGGCT
>DASWUZ010000218.1:0-31926 GCA_036401395.1 Acidisarcina sp. | reverse complement strand
TTTTCGTCTTGTCACCGGCCTAGGTCTTCTATCCGCAAGTATTGTCTGTCTGGCGGCCTTCGGATGCGAGAAGAGAGTAACCGCTGCATCTGATTTGACGGCCGAGGTTCAAGTCTCACCGCAACCCCCGGTTACCGCCGCATCCACCGTAAGCATCCAGCTTGGAGACTTAGGTACAAAGCCCGTATCAGGAGCAGTAGTAACTGTAGAAGCAGACATGACCCACCCGGGAATGGCGCCCATTTTCAGCACGGCTGTGGAGAAATCCTCGGGAAAGTATGAAGCTCCGATCACTTTCACGATGAGAGGTGATTGGATTCTTTTAGTACATATCAAGACTGCCACCGGCCAGACGCTAGAACGGCAGATCGATGTAAAGGGTGTCGCGCCGGCCGCCGGGGGCAACCATCTCCATGAGTGATCTCTGCAATAGTGCCTTGGGAAATATTAAGTTTTTGTCTAACTCAACTTTCAATTCGATCTCAGATCCCGAGGACCTTGGTCTCGACCAGACGTCTCATTTAGATCTGTCGCGGCTACCCGGTCTGGGGCGCTTTCTGACCTGGAGGCACTCGCGCACTTTTCTGCAGATTCCGCTTCTGCTAGTCAGTATTCTTATGATTCTGCACGGCCTCCTGGGAACCCAGATATCTCCAAAGAATTTCGCCACCGTCCTTAGCTGGGTCTACTTCCGCGGAGCACTTGTACTGACCCTGCTAATAGTTGGTAATTTCTTCTGCCTCACATGTCCATTCATGTTAGTCCGCAACATGATGAGGAAGATGGTATCGCCGCGATTCACCTGGCCCCGAAATCTCCGCAACAAATGGGTTTCCATTGGGCTCTTCGTATTAGTCTTGTTTTCATATGAGGCATTCGGCCTGTGGGCCTCGCCATGGTGGACGGCGTGGCTCATATTTAGCTACTTCGCAACAGTACTTATAATCGATGGCTTCTTCAAGCACGCGACCTTCTGTAAGTTCATATGCCCCATCGGGCAATTCAACTTTCTCGCTGCCACCTTGTCCCCATTCGAAGTTAAAGTACGTGATCACTCCGTCTGCTCCAATTGCAAGACCAACGACTGTATCAGAGGCCGGCGAGATTCCGCCGACGGCCTGACCATACTGCAGCGCGGGTGTGAGCTTGCCTTGTTTCAACCTGCAAAAGTCGGCAACATGGATTGCACCTTCTGTCTCGACTGTGTTCACGCTTGCCCCCATGACAACTTAGGCATCCTTAGCCGCCTTCCTGCCGCCGAATTGATGACTGACCAAACCCGGTCCGGCGTAGGGAGATTCTCGCGCAGACCCGACATCGCGGCACTTTCGATTGCGTTTACCTTCGGTGCCCTGCTCAATGCCTTCGCGATGGTAACTCCCGTCTATGAGTTGGAGGGCTGGTTTTCCAGATTACTCGGAGTCAAAAGCAATTTACTCGTCCTTTCGGTGTTGTTTGCAGCATTTTTGGTAATTGCTCCAGGGCTGCTGCTGAGCCTTGCCGCATGTGTAACCAAAGTCCTCGTTCGAACGCCGGAAACACAGGGGAGCCTGATCGTCAGGTACAGCTACTCATTCGCGCCGCTAGGGTTAGGTATGTGGCTCGCTCATTATTCCTACCATTTCCTGAGCGGGATCTACACAATCATCCCTGTGACTCAAAGCGCGCTCAGCAGCGCCGGCTTTTCCCTTTTAGGCATTCCACGATGGAACCTCACAGGCATGCCTAAGACGGTGGTGGAGCCGTTGGAGTTTGGCTTCCTGCTCCTGGGACTCTTCGGTTCACTGTTAGTGGCCTATCACCTGGCACAGCAGGAATCTGTCATCAAGCCTTGGCGGCCATTTATCCCCTGGGCGGCCATTTTTCTGTTCCTCTGGTCGGCCTCCGTATGGATGGTTCAGCAACCAATGGACATGAGAGCGACGTTCATAAGTGGCTAGCACATATATCTCGTCAATCGTCACCCAGTCGAGGTCTGCCGGCTATGTTCCACAAGTGCGTCCCTGTCGAACTGCTTTCAACATGGCGGTGTGGTGTGGGATCCATCTGGTCGCTGCGTTGATCGTGTCGACAACCTCCGTAGCAAGCGCGCACAATGGGCCGCCTTTTCCGATCTTCGAGAACAAACAGGTAGGCCCTTGCCTAATTTCAGTGTGGACAAATCCAGATGTAGGTACAGGGGTGTTCTTCGTCATGGTCGATCCCCTTCCGCAGCGTACAATTCCTTCTGACCTGACCGTGGAAGTATCGGTTCAACCTGTAGGCGGACGACTACCAGAGAGGAAGTACCAGGCCCGCCGTGAGGACCTGCGCGGTCAAGTTGAATACAAAGTAGACGTTCCATTCGACGCTCAGGGTCCGTGGCATGTACGCACTTTGCTGTCGAGCTCACAGGGAAAGGGCGATTTCACCGCAGATGTACAGGTCACGCCGCCAGGCCTGGGTCGATGGGACCTTTTACTCTATCTCCTGCCGTTCGCCGGCATCGGATTCCTTTGGTTCAGGGCAGTTATTTCGAGAGCCAAACGACGAACGGTTTTCCCGACTAAAGGTATTACACCTTCCTCTAAGCGCAACATAGGCGCATCGTCACCAAGATAAAGGCAGGCATAGGTTGAAACAGGGCAGATCACTTTGTAGCGGCACCTCGGGAGTTAGCGCCCCCCCGACCTTGAACAAAGGTTGTCTACAGCGTTCCTTTAACAGGAGCGCACTGGCTGCCTTTATATTGCTTTTATGTACTGGCTGCCACTCTCGAGATCACCTGCCTAAAGACGCGTCGAGAGAATACACCGAAATGGTTTCTGCCTTTTATGTAGGTCTCGCCGCACTGCAGGTAGGAGACGACGTACGCGCCGAGAGTAATCTCGCCCGCAGCACTGAGTTGGCTCCGGGAGAGCCGGCAGGATGGGTCAACTGGGGTATCCTGGCGCTACGCCAAAGGAACTTTGACTTAGCAGCACAGCGCTTAGATAATGCCCATCGGCTAACGCCCAATGATGATCGCATCTATTATTTGCTTGGCATATTGGAAGGCTCACGTGGTGACACTGCCAAGGCTATTGTTGACTTGCAGCAGGCTGTTAGTCTTAATCCGCAAAATGCCCGCGCCATTTATCAATTGGCTCTTGAAGTAGAGCGGCAGGGTGATGCCGACAGCGCGTCTCATTTCGAATCTTTGATTAAGGACTTGCTCAAAGCGCGACCCGGCAATCTCGCTGCCATGTTGGAGCTATGCCGGATCGCCGCAAAGCAAAGTGATACTACAGTCCTGCACAAAACAATAGCGGACATCTCGGCGCAGTCGACAACCTGGCCTGACGACGCGAAGCAGCAGCTGATTTCACTTCAAGCAGCCGCAGAGACAGATCCAAGGTCGGCGGCAACACGCACGGCCTTTCTCCGTAACGTACTGATGCGTGACCCTGCTTTTCGTGTCAGTTATGCAGCTATAAGAGCGCAGCCCGGCGAAGAGTCTCAGCCATTTATTCGCTTCGTAAAGATGAGGTCGCCACCGGCCACTCCCGCGGCTCCCGACCTGGCAATGACCTTCCATACAGAAGCAATACCGGATCTCGCCAATCAGAGTTGGAACTGGATTGGCGCCGTGTCTCTCACCAGTGAAGGCAACCCTGCCATAGTGGAAGCTAACGCTCATACGGTGCACCTTTCTACTGGTGCAGACTTCCCATTTCCCAGCGGACACACGCTAACTCCTCCCTCGCCGGACGGCATACTTGCAGTCGACTTCAACTATGACTTCAAAAATGATCTTGTGCTTGCCGGAGCGGGTGGAGTTCGCTTCCTGCGACAGGATAGCCCCGCTTACTTCACCGATGTAACCAGCGACACCAGGTTGCCTAAGTCGGTACTGGAGGGGAACTACTCAGGAGCCTGGGCCGTAGATATAGAGGCTGACGGCGATATGGATATTGTCCTCGGCTCGCCGACGGACCGTCCGCTGGTACTCAGAAATAACGGCGATGGCACCTTCACAGCCATACATCCATTCCCTAACATTTCAGGTATGACTCAGTTTGTCTGGGCCGATCTAAATGGTGACGGGAACCCTGACGCTGCATTAATTGACGGTAGAGGCGCACTCCACGTTTTTTTGAACGAACGATCAGCTAACTTCCGCGAACAAGCTCTTACGTTGGGTGTATCTCAGCTATCCGCTATTTCTGCAGCCGATATTGGCGGTGCGGGCATAATGAGTCTGCTGTGTGTGCAGATGGAAGGTCACATTGCAGCGCTTTCGGCTGACGGAGGTAAGTGGAACGTAGTGCGTATAGCAGAGGTTCCCGATGCAATCAATCTTAAGGCTGGCCAGGCCCGTCTTCTTGTAGGAGACCTTGACAACAATGGAGCGCTTGATTTGATTCTAAGCTCAGTAGACCCACGTCAGGCCTCCATCACCGCAATCTGGCTTGGTGGCGCAAATAGTAGTTTCCAGTTGATGCCGCTCAAGACTGCACCTCTTGCCACTCTTGACGTGGCTGACACAGGCGGTAACGGAAAGCTTACATTGCTCGGCTTAACTGCTGACGGCATGGCGATGCGCGCTGCGAGCTCTACATCGAAACAATACCATTGGCAAACTATTCGACCGAGGGCCAGGGTTACTACCGGAGACCAGCGAATCAATCCGTTCGGTATAGGCGGGGAAATAGAGTTAAGAGCAGGTCTGCTTGTTCAAAAGCAGCGAATCACAGGTCCTGAACTTCATTTCGGACTAGGCGACCAGACGGCGGCGGATGTCGCTCGCATCCTATGGCCGAATGGTTCGGTACGTGCTGAGTTCGCCCTGAAGGCCGATCAAACGATCATGACTGAGCAGCGGCTAAAGGGCTCATGCCCTTTCCTTTTCGCGTTCAATGGAAGAGAAATGGAGTTCGTCAAGGATGCGGTACCGTGGGGTGCAGCTATTGGCTTGCGGATCAACGCTATAGGTTCGGCAGACATCAATGCCACGCAGGAATGGTACAAAATAGGCTCCGATCAGTTGGTCAGCCATGACGGTTACTATGACATTCGCATCACAGGCGAGTTATGGGAGACCTATTACTACGACTATCTCTCCCTATTGACAGTTGACCATCCCTCTGGTACTGAGATTTATACAGACGAGCGCTTCGTTGTTCCCGCAGTTACGCCTTCCATCATCACGACAGGGCATCCGCACGCAATCGCTCAGGCTGTTGATGACAGCGGCAGCGATGTTACTGACACTCTACGTTACCTTGACGGTCATTATCTCGACAACTTTGGCCGCGGCCAATATCAAGGTGTAACTCGAGACCATTACGTGGAGGTTGACTTAGGCCCTGATGTGCCGGTTAAAGGCCCTCTGTGGCTGATCGCCCAGGGATGGCTTCACCCTTCTGACTCGTCAATCAACGTAGCGCTTAGCCAAGGACGCCACGAGCGGCCACGACCTCTTAGCATGGAAGTTTTAAATGGCAACGGAAAGTGGGAAACCGTCCGCGCAAATCTGGGCTTTCCTGCCGGCCGAAACAAGACATGCCTTGTTGATATATCTAACGTCTTTCGGCCAGGCGCGCCCCGTCGTCTACGTCTCCGCACAAATCTAGAGATATATTGGGATTCAATCACTTGGGCAGTGGGCTTGCCCTCAGCACCTATCCGCGTCACTAAGCTCGCCCCCGCAATGGCTGACCTGCACTATCGTGGCTATTCGGCCATATCCCAGGTTAATTCATCATCGCCTGAGCTTCCACAATATAACCATCTTTCTTCCACCACCCAGATATGGCGCGACCTTTCAGGCTTCTACACGCGCTACGGAGATGTAAGGCAGCTTTTGAGCAGCATAGATGATCGCTACGTTTTAATGAATGCAGGAGACGAAATATCGCTGCGCTTCCCGGCTCCCCCAGCGCCTGCCGTTGGATGGATCCGGGACTATGTAATCGCAGGCGACGGTTGGATTAAGGACGGCGACTATAACTCGACCCACTCTGAGACTGTGTTGCCTCTCCCGTATCACAGCCGAAAGAACTACGACGCTCCACCTGGAACGCTGGAGGATGAATGGCTCTACAAGCAACACCGCGATGACTGGTCGCTCTACCACACGCGATATATAACTAGTGACTCCTTTCGTAATGCACTCCACGGAGAGGCCCTGAAATGAAGCGAACAACATTGCTAAGGCTTTGTCTCAGCCTCGTGTTTATTGGGCTCCTCGCAGTCCCATTTACCGTGAGGACGTTAAGTCGTCGGAGCAGCAGCGATCTCCCTTTCGATAAGTCAGCGGCCCTAAACAACCATGGCTTTTACCTCGAAGAGGTGTCCCACGCAGCGGGTGTCAACTTTACTCACCAGGCGCCGACGCTCGATGCCAGACTCTCCGGAATTATGCCACAAATAGCCTCGATGGGTGCCTCGGTGTCGATAGTTGATTTCGACCGCGACGGGTGGCCCGATATATACGTCACAAATAGTGCCATCGGAAGCAAGAATGCTCTTTACAGAAATATGCATGACGGAACATTTAAAGATGTAGCTCCAGAACTTGGCATTGCCGACGTCAACAAAGAAGGAACTGGCGTCTCAATGGGTGCGGTCTGGGGCGACTACGATAATGATGGCTTCGAAGACCTATTCCTGATTAAATGGGGCCGCCCCGAGTTGTTCCACAACGACAAAGGCCACGGCTTTACGCGCGTGACCGATGAGGCAGGACTGCCGCCCTGGATCAATGCGAATACAGCCGTATGGTTCGACTATGATGGCGACGGTCTTCTCGATCTATTTATAGGCGGCTACTACCCGGAGGACGTTGACCTGTGGCATCTGCAATCAACTCGGATGATGCCGGACAGTTTCGAATACGCAAAGAACGGTGGCCGTAAATATCTGTTTCACAACCTGGGCAATGGAAAGTTCGAAGAAGTGAGTAATAAAGTCGGGATTAATAGTCACCGATGGAGCCTTGCTGCGTCAGCTATAGACCTTCGAGGAACCGGCCATCCCGATCTCTTTGTCGCCAATGACTACGGAGTTTCAGAGGTCTATCTTAACAATGGTCATAGCTTTCAAGAGTCCGGTCAGCAAACGGGCATCGGCTTGGCGCCCAAGAGCGGAATGAATGTAGCATTCGGCGACATATTCAACGATGGACGCTACTCAGTCTACGTATCCAACATCTCAGAGGACGGCGTCTTGCTACAGGGGAATAATCTGTGGGTGCCTCGTGGGCCAGACTCCACAGGACTCATGAAATACGACAACTTGGCGCGCGACCTTGGAGTTGAACTGGGCGGATGGAGCTTCGGTGCTCAATTTGGTGATTTTAATAACGATGGTACTCTGGACCTATATCTAACCAACGGTTATGTGTCTCTCGATAAGTCGCGCAGTTACTGGTATGACTTCGCTAAGGTAGCTGGGGGCAACAGCAGCATCATAGGCGATGCCCAGAATTGGCCTGCGATGGAGGGACGCAGCCTGTCTGGTTACCAGCAAAAGCGTCTATGGTTAAATGACGGGTCGGGAAAGTTTATCGACGTCGCGCAGGCGGTCGGCGTGAATGATACCTACGATGGCCGCGCTGTCGCGCTGGTTGACCTATGGAATCGTGGAGTACTTGACGTGGTGGTCGCGAATGAGCGTGGCCCGCTGCTTATCTATAAGAATACGGTAGTGCCTGTGAACAAATGGATCGAGCTCCAGCTGGAAGGAACGAAAAGCAATAGGAGCGCCATCGGTGCACAGGTCACGATCTTTTGGAATGGGCAGAAACAAATCCAGCAGGTTTCGGGCGGCACCGGCTTCGCCTCAGAAAATGACAGGCGACTCCATTTCGGGCTGGGAAAGGGTCCAACGATTGATCGGGCCGAAATAAAATGGCCATCTGGAACTCTACAAACCATCCCTCACCCACTACCGGATCGGCTCTACCAGGTAAAGGAGGTACAGTGACTGACCACTTGCTAGCCGCCGAGGCCCCCCCTAGGCAAATTCGCTGGAAAAGCTATGTCACGCTTAATAATAGATTCGTCCCGCCACTCTTCATAAGCCTGATCTTACTGATCGGCCATCTTCAGTTTGGGATATTGGAAAGTTATCAACGAACACTGCTGGCGATTGTAAGTAGTATAGTGGCGGAACTCGTCCTGGGGCGCATCTTTCTCGGGAAGTGGCCCTACCTCGCCAGCGCCTATATATCGGGAATAAGTGTCGGCATCCTGATCAGATCGCCCGCCTTCTGGCCGTATGTGATTTGTAGCGTTCTGGCGATCTCATCGAAATATGTTTTGCGGGTTAAAGGTCGCCATCTATGGAACCCGTCTAATTTCGGCATCTGCGTAATGCTCTTCCTTGCCGCGGATTATGTCGCACCACTCAGCATTCAATGGGGAAACTCGTTGCTGCCAATGCTCGTGATCTGGACACTGGGATCAGTGATCATCTGGAGGCTGAGACGCTTTCACATCAGTGCGGTCTATGTATTGTGCTTTATTCTGCTTGCTTTTCTGAGGTCGTGGATAACACATTCCCCATGGCAATCGGAACTCGCTCCCATTACTGGTCCTGAATACCAGCTATTTATCTTCTTTATGATTACGGATCCCAAGACCACGGTGCGATCCAAGAAAGGGCAATGTGCCGTCGTCGTATTTGTGGCTCTGGCGGAGATGATTTTCCGCCTCCATCAGATCGTCTTCGCACCGTTGTATGCTCTATTTATAGTAGGGCCGACCGCAATGCTTATTGACATTTGGCTTGAATCCCGAAAGACGCCGAGCATTCGCGTCTCTGGGGACTTTGGCAGTTCTTCCGTCGTCGCGCAATGACATTTGCGCTGCTTTTGGACTACTGAAAGGAACCGTTGGTTGAAGTATTTGCTGCGCACGGGTAACTTCTCCATCTGTGTTTTCGCTCTTGCACTCGCATCGGGATGCAAGCAGCCACAGCATCCCCGAAGCGAGGAGCGAGTCACTCGGCCTGCATCAGAGCACGCCCCTGTAGCTACAGTCGCCTCGTCTTCCCGCGCGGCAGCAAGACCCTCCGGCCCGATTCGTTTCCTAGACATTACGGCGAAGGCTGGCATCCACTTCAAACATACTTCAGGAGCATTCGGAAGGAAGTACTTACCTGAGACGATGGGAAGCGGCGTTTGTTTTATTGACTATGACAATGATGGCTGGCAAGACATCTTGTTCGTTAACTCAATGGATTGGCCAGGGCATTCCATCGCTAAGTCGTATCCGGCCCTCTACCACAATAATCGGGATGGTACCTTCACTGATGTCACAAAAGCGGCAGGCCTCGCTATTGAACTCTACGGAATGGGCTGCGCCGTTGGGGACTACGACAATGATGGCTATGACGACATCTACATAACTGCTGTCGGTCGCAACCATCTATTTCGTAATCTTCACAATGGCACCTTTGCTGATGTCACTGCAAAGACAGGGCTCGCAGATCCAGGTTTTTCTACAAGTGCTGTGTGGTTTGACTATGATAATGACGGAAGGTTAGACCTATTCGTTTCTCACTATGTGGATTGGTCGATCGAAGCAGACCAAACCTGTAGCTTGGATGGGAAAAATAAATCGTACTGCACGCCGGCGGGCTACAAAGGGCAGAGCTCTAGCCTTTTCCATAATCTGGGTAACGGGCGCTTTGAAGATGTAACAAAGCGCGCCGGTCTTTATGACCCTACTAGCAAGTCACTGGGCATTGCTCTACTGGATTATGACAACGACGGCTGGCTCGACCTATTCGTGGCCAATGATACTGAGCCCAACAAGCTATATCACAATAACCGCAATGGTACTTTCACTGATGTTGCCGTTGCTTCCGGAGTGGCCTTTAGTGAAGCCGGCAACGCACGTGCGGGGATGGGAACCGACGCCGCAGACTATGATGGCTCAGGCAGGCAGAGCCTCGTAATCGGGAACTTTACTAATGAAAGTATGGCACTCTACCACAATGACGGGTCAGGCCTATTCACCGACCAGGCCATTCAGTCGGGTATCGGAGTAGCTTCAAGTAAGTCCCTGACGTTCAGTAGCCTCTTCTTCGACTACGATCTGGATGGGTTGCCGGACATATTGGCCGTCAACGGCCACGTAGCTGACGACATCAGCGTGGTACAACCCACGGTGAAATACGCGCAGCAGCCTCAACTGTTTCACAACCAGGGTCATGGCCGATTTGAAGAGGTTTCAGGGCACGTGGGACCGGCATTGAGGCAGGCCATTGTAGGTCGAGGTGCAGCCTACGCGGACATTGACAATGACGGCGACCTCGACCTGGTCATCACAACCAACAACGGTCCCGCCCGCCTGCTCCGTAATGAAAATGGAAACCAGAACGATGTCCTCCGCATCAAGGCAGTGGGAACGCGGTCGAATAGAGACGGCATCGGCGCTAAGGTCACTGTGCGGACGAATACCGGCCTGAATATCTTCCAAATGGTTAAGACAGGCTCAAGCTATCTCTCGCAAAGTGAATTACCGCTGACCTTTGGCCTCGGCAAGCCATCGGAAGGTAAACTACTGACTATTGATGTGACTTGGCCCAGCCGCCACAAAGATGTGATAACGAAAGTTGCGCCTAACCAAAGTGTGACCATTCAGGAAGGAAGGGGAATCATAGCTCAGGCCCCTATCAATATTAGCGGCCCCATTCGATAGCGCCTTATGCATCGCCCCGCTTGCTATCGCTTCTACATTTCCACACTCTGCGATCTATTAATAGCCGACAGTCGCTTAACATGCTCCACATTATCCTCCGAACAACCTAAATCCCAAAGGTCTGCAAATACTCGACCACGATTCAGCTTGATCCCGTAGACGAGCGCCGCTTCCAGCAAGTCGATTCCCGGTGGCGCAAAGTCTCCAATCCGCGCCAGCTCTTCGATCGCGCCGTTCCCAGCCCGCGTAGGAATGAGTGTCGCCGCCCTGGCTCCGCAGTCAAAGGCAAAGTCCAGGGAACGCTTCGCCCAATGTAGCGCCTCATCTGCGCGGACAAACGGCGGCTGCACCAGGATAAAGGAGCGCAGGTCAATATCATGCCTCATTAGCAATTCGGCTGTAGTAGCATAATCATCCAGCGTCATCCCCTTATTAAGGCGCGCAAGTACTTCGGGGTGCGCAGTCTCAAGCCCCATAGCTATTTCTAGTTGCCCGCCTATCAGATCCCTAAACTGAAAGCTACTTCTACCCACAAGACGGGGGTGGCATTCTACGATCACCCGGTCAAACGCTGCTACGAGGCGGGCAATATCTTCATAATCTTCTGGCGGAATAGCGCCGGCGTCAAAGAAACTTCCGCTGTTATAAAGCTTCACCTGCCGGGCAGGTGCCATGCGAGAGAGCGCATATTCAATCTGTGCCGGGATTGCTCCTACTGGTACTCGCTCTGTGAGCGTGTTGCGCCAGAGATCGCACATCACGCAGTGCCACGGACACTCGCGATTAGTGAGAAAAATAGTTGCAACGGAAACTACTTCACCGCTGTCCGAATATTCTTCTTCATGCACGAATGCATACGGCTCTTGTGGGTCAAGAACCTGGCGTGAGGGCCGAAGATCTGTGATCCACCGGGTCTTGTCAGCAGCCCCGATGGGATAAGGCCGACTCACGAGTCCCTCATTGATAGATCGAAAGGAATTGTTTCCGATACTCTGCTTCCTTCATTGGCAGCCGCACTTCCAGCGCCTCAACAGGCAATGCTCCATGCTGAAAGCGCCGCTTCGGGAAAGTAGACATCGACATTCCGGTAACAGCCTTCACGCCCCGACGCGTGACTTCGCCTTTGAGTCCGTAGAGTTTTTCTACGCTATAGTCAGTGATTCCTATAAATGGAATAGCCTCCGCCACAGCTATGACTTCTGGGCGTGTGAAGGGGCTAAAGCCGTGGAACCCAAAGTGATGTCCCGGAGCATAGGTCCGCGTATAGGAGCGACTGAGTCCTCCACTATAAGTCAGCGAATGCTTTATCTTTCCTACACCCCAACCCTCTTGATACAGCATTTGATTGTTGATCACGCTGCGGATGGTTAGCTCAGGATTCTCTTCGATCGGATAGTCTTTTAGATTCTCATCTCCACCGTCACCGTCTATCAAAAAGCGCCACTCAGGGTAGCGCTCTCGAATCCCACGGCAGAGAGCGATAGCCATAGTCCCGGACTGGATATCGAGAGGCTTGTAATCTTCGAGCAACCGGATAGTTTCACCGACGTTAAGTAACGACGGATCTACTTCGACGGGCTCTAGGAATAAATCAAGATCCACTGACTTTAGAAAACTTCTTGCCTGCTGGACATCCGGCCCGTCGCCCAAATCAAGAACAAAGGCCTTAAGCCTACTCAGGCTCATCCCCAACTTGCACATCAAATGATAGGTGACAAGAAAGACGCATCCGCTATCAATCCCACCCGAGAAACAAACCCCGACTGGTTCTTCAGTGGGGACCTGCACCAGCCACTCTGAGATCTCATTGGCAAGCGTTTCAATGTAGGTGCGACCTATCAGTTCAAGGTCGGGCGGCAACGTAGCAGAGAGTGGCGTGAAAAATCGTGAATAGATGGGGTCAGGATCGGGACAACCGATAAGTTGCAGGTCCACCACATGATGCGCGGGAACCATTCTTGTATAACTTGGGTGAAACTGTCCCGCCAGACCCTCAGACTGCAGCCACTTGAAAATAGTATCTATACGCGACGCGACGATAAGCACCGGGCCTTCGCTACGCTTGGCGAGAAAATAGCGCATGGGCCGGTCCAGTGACCGAGCCATCTTCACGGCCTTTCCTGCCCGGGCTACGAGTGCAAAAGAGCCTTCTATTCTGCGTACTTCTTCAGGGGGACCATCAAGTAATAGCTGGCGTGCAGCTTCAACGGATAGATTGAAAATTTGATTTTCCTGCGGATCTGTCAGGTCCACAACACGTTCTATGTATTCTTCCACGATAATCCTTCATCGGCGGTCGAAATATACGCCGGTCTAGGTAGATTCGGCCGCTGTCTTTTCGAATTCTTCAGTCAGGACAATCGACTGTCTACAAGTATACGGCACCCCGCACCCATCAACGTCGCCGGAGAGTACCCGGCTTCGTACGATCGAAATCGCGACAGGGAAATCGCCAGCCATCCATATCGATAAGTCACGTTCCTTAGGTTTTCAAGGCGTAAATCGCATTAATTGCAATGGCCAATCTGAAGTCGCGGCGGGTTATTCCGCCAACATCGTGTGAGCTTGACCTGATGATTACCTTGTCATAACGAACATCCATGTCGGGATGGTGGTTAGCCGTCTCAGCCTTTGCAGCGACGTTGTTTAGAAAAGCGATGGCCTCCGCAAAACTACGGAAGCTAAAATTCTTCGTGAGCGCCAGCCCCTCGACTCGCCAACCGCTGGCCGACTGCAACTCCTGCTCGATTACCTCCGCTGAAAGCAAGCCCACCGGATCACCTTTATGACTAGTTCTTAGCATCGAATGCGAAGGGAGAGAATCGTTTCGCGTGGTTCGTAATCTCGGACCGCAGGTCCTCCCATAGCTGGTCAGGCATGCTCAGGTACACCTGCACGACCTGTGGGTCAAACTGCGTGCCCGCACATCGCTGAATCTCTCGTCGAGCCGAGGCAAAGCTGTCAGCCTTGCGGTACGGACGGTCTGATGTGATCGCGTCCAAAGTGTCAGCCACCGCAAATATGCGCGCACCGAGAGGGATTGTTGCCCCCTTCAGTCCGCGCGGATAGCCCGAGCCATCGTAATGCTCCTGATGGCTGTAAACGATCTCCGCAGCTTCTTTCAAAAAGTTTATCTTGCGAAGCATCTGGTACCCGCGCGCGCAGTGCTCGCGCATCGTGAACTGCTCAGGCATGTCAAGTCGCCCCGGCTTCAATAGAATCGCGTCAGGGATGGCCATCTTGCCTATGTCGTGCAGGAAGGCGCCGCGCGCCATAATTCGAATCTGGGCCGCATCCAGGTTCATCGCCCGCGCCAGGGCGATCGTAAATGCCGTTACCCGCTTGGAGTGCCCTTCCGTCTCCGCGTCTTTAAGATCGAGGGCGTCGCCGAGGGCTTCGAGCGTGATGTCGTAAGACCGCTCAAGATCGGCCATCGCCTGCCGCAACAGGTCGGTGCGCGCAGCCACCAGTTTCTCAAGATTGTCCTGGTAAAGGGAATTCTGCACCACCAGACGACGATGATCGAGTGCCCGCCGCACCGCCGTAAGCAGCTGCTCCTTCTCAAAAGGCTTGAGCAGGATATCGTATGCTCCTTTACGCATTGCAGAAATAGCGAGCGCCACATCGTGGATGCCCGTGACCATCACGACCGGCGTACTTGGCTGCACTTCCCTGATCCGATCGAGCAGCTCCATCCCGTCCCAACCGTCCATTTTGATGTCCGAGAGCACAACATCATACGGCGGATCATTTTGGATACACCGGAATGCTTCTTCGCCATTGCCGGCCATTACCGGGGTGTAATCGAGCCTCTCCAACAGGCCAGAGATCATGCCTCGAACGTGAGGTTCGTCGTCTACGACTAATATTCGCTCAGACGCCATCTATCCTCGGTGACCCGGCCCTATTCCCCACATGCTCACAGAGTTTCACGATATTCCGAAACACTGATGTTTGCTATCGAGGCTTACAACATCTTCAACCGACAATCGCCTTCACAAATAGGGGATCTGAGGCGCATCCCTGCGGATTAGGGTGGTGAATGGAGTGCGCTTAGTCGATCTCGCTCGAGCCAAAACAAACTCCCGAGCGAAGAGTTCTCATAGCGCCCGTAGAGGGGGTCGCGTTTGGTCAAGCCCCGCTCCTAGATTGCCCGCAGTATCCTGGCAGGCAGACAGACAACTGCACTCACCGCCTGCAATGCCCCATCGACGGCGATTCCTATCAAACGAAATGGCAGTAGCAGAAGCCATACAAGCGGATAGAGGACTGCGGCAAGAATTGCCAACGGCCAGCAGAAAACCAGCAATAAGCACCACACCAGCAACTTGAGCATCCGGATTCCCCACGTTCTCTTCCCTGCCGCAAGCTAAGGCCAACCGCACATTATCGTGTGTATTGAAATACGCAACCTTACCCGAAACGGTTCCCTGCGTAGCATCGCCGGTTGGGCATGCTAAGACTGAGCGGCAGCAACGCGAGCGTCGCTAATTATGTTCCAATCTTAACTGTGAAGATCAACTTCGAAATCGCCGGCATATCCGTCGGCACCGGTAAGTTATTTCTCATGGCGGGCCCATGCGTCATCGAGAGCGAAGCCCACGCGCGCAAGATGGCCGACGCCCTGCAACGCATCACTTCCGATCTTAAAATCCCTTTCATCTTCAAGGCATCCTACGATAAAGCCAACCGCACCTCCCTGGAAAGTTTCCGCGGACCCGGCCTGAGGGAAGGCACGCATATCCTGCGCACTATCAGGGAGCAGACCGGCCTCCCAGTTCTCACCGACGTACATGAGCCTTCCCAATGCGAGGCCGTTGCCGAAGCGGTAGACGTCCTTCAGATTCCTGCCTTCCTCTGCCGGCAGACCGATTTATTGGTGGCAGCAGCTCGCACCGGCCGCGCGATCAACGTAAAGAAGGGCCAGTTCGTAGCGCCCCATGACATGAAATACACCGTCGCCAAGATCACTGCTTCAGGCAACGGCCGTGTCTTCCTCACTGAACGCGGAGCATCCTTCGGCTATAACAATCTGGTCGTCGATATGCGCTCTCTTGCCATCATGCGCACGCTTGCGCCTGTCGTCTTCGACGGCACTCATTCCGTACAAACCCCCTCAGCCGCCAACGGAGTCTCCGGCGGTAATCCTGAGTTCATTCCTCTACTTGCCCGAGCCGCCGTCGCTGCCGGCGTCGATGGCCTCTTCATTGAAGTTCACGACGACCCAGCAAACGCGAAATCGGACGGCGCAAACGCCCTGCAACTCGACAAACTTCGGCCACTGCTCACAACCCTGCTGGCAATTCAGCAAGCCGCCGAGCCCCTTGTCGGCCAGAGCGCTACCTGACCAGAATTCACCCAGGCTCTGCTTCACGCCAATGTCAACAAATAGACCTCTGGAGTAGCATCAAAAGGTGTCGCCCAACACTCAGTCTGGATCCAAACCCAAGCCGTCGCCGACTGCCAATACAGCCAGTCCTCTCGGCCCCTTGGAAATCCTGCTCGGCCACACGTTTCACGACCCCGCCCTGTTGTCCCAAGCCGTAACTCACAGTTCCCTCGCCTATGAGCGTGCCTCCGCAGACCATACCTCAGACCCCACCGCCGCCTCGAATCAGTCCCACGTCGGCCCTGCCGAAGCCGACAACGAGCAACTTGAGTTCCTCGGCGACGCTGTAGTTGGGCTGCTCGTCGCCGAGTCCCTTTGCACGCAGTATCCGACCCTCGAAGAAGGCCAGCTCACTCGTTTGCGCGCAGCCCTCGTGAGCCGCCGTCACCTCGGCGAAGTCGCTGCCCGCCTAGGCCTTGGTCAGTACCTTCGTCTGGGTCGCGGTGAGGAGCGCAGCGGCGGCCGCAAAAAGAACGCCATCCTCGCCAACAGCATCGAGGCGATAATAGGTGCGCTCTATCTAGACGCTGATCTCAATCCTGTCCGCCTCTTCGTTGAGCGAGAAATCATAGGCCCTTACCTTGGCGAACTCCTTGAGCAGATGGAGCAGATCAGCACCATCGGGGACCACAAATCAGCACTTCAGGAGTACCTGCAAGGCAGGCGCCTCGGCCCACCCATTTACACCATCAAATCCGAATCAGGCCCGGACCACTCAAAAAACTTCGTAGTTGACGTCAGCATTCCAGGAATCCACCCACCCAGCCATCCAATCGCAAGCGGCAACGGAGCCACCAAGAAGCGGGCCGAGCAGGAAGCAGCAGATCGTGCTCTTCGGAAAATGAAGGCGAAACAAAATAGCCTTCAAACCCATCCGTCACCCGCTCCAAAGGTACACGGCGGTACCGGGCTCATCGATCCCTCGGGAACAGATGCAGGCGCTCCGGCAGGTCATAAGCCATGACCGAGCCCGCGACTTCAAATGTTCCAGAGCCAAATCATGTCAGACAGCCGATTTCCCGGCCGCTGGCCCACCATTCTCATCGGGTCCAACTTCTTCACGCCACCGCATCTCTTCTTTCCATGATCGTAGTGGCTCTTTTCATCCTGACCTTCATTGCCCAGCCATTCCGCATCCCCTCGGCTTCCATGGAGCCGACGCTGCTCGTCGGGGACTTCCTGCTCGTCAACAAGATGGCTGATGGCACTTTGCCCGTGCAGGGTCACTTAACTCAAGCCCTCGGCTATCGCGAGATCCAGCGCGGAGACATCATCGTCTTTCGCTATCCACCCGACCCTAAGATTCACGTCGTCAAGCGAGTCATTGCTATACCTGGCGACCGCATTCATCTTCAGAGGGGCGTCGTGTACCTGGATGGCCAGCCCCAACACGAGTCCTACGTCGCCCCGACCTCCGGCGCTCCCGACTTCTTCCGCGACCAGTTCCCTGCCGCCCTCTCCGTCGAGCCGCGAATGGATCCGGCCTGGGCAGCCCGACTCGCCCAAGGTATACAGAAGGGCGAATATCTGGTCCCGGCCGGCTGCTATTTCGTCATGGGCGATAACCGGAGCAATAGCCGAGACAGCCGGTATTGGGGTCTCGTGCCCCGCCAGAATATAGTGGGCAGTCCCTTCCTCATTTACTTTTCATTCCGGCAGGAATCGCTCGAAGATGTTTCCAGCCTGCCGGATGATAAAATCGACCATCAGAAAGACGATTCCTATTCCATGCAGAGCTTCGCGCGCTGGGACCGTATGTTTCGCGTCGTACGCTAGCGACAGGTTTTAGCCACACTTTCAGGGGGACAAACACCTCCCCATCCCAGAACGCGCGCTAACCCATGGAAGAGACCCTCGAAACTAAAGAGCAGCCAGTACGCGAAACTCCTTTGGAAGGCTTCGCCTCCATCTGCAGCGTCCTCGTGCTGGGCCTCTTCGCCCTGACTTTCATCTTTCAAAACATGGTGATCCCGTCGGGCTCGATGCAGCAGACACTCCTGATCGGCGATCATGTAGTCGTCGAGCGCGAAAGCCTTGCTCCCCCCTCTCCCTGGGCACCCTTCCTACACTACCGGAACGTCCAGCGCGGCGACATTATCGTTTTCTTCAAACCTGGCGAACCTGATCTACACCTGGTGAAGCGGGTAGTGGGCGTTCCGGGGGACCATATCCATCTCAATCACGGCACTGTGTACCTCAACGGCGAGCCGCAGGTTGAGCCGCTCACCGTAAAAGTCGGCGATGATGGCATACCCATCGACGCCTACGAGCCTATCCGGGATGACTTCCCCTCCCAGGGAACGCCGGGCCTCGCCGAGTGGTCAGTCGATATGCCCAACTACATCCAGGGCCATGACATTGTGGTACCGCCGGGACATTATTTCGCCATGGGTGACAACCGTCCTAATTCGATGGACAGCCGCTACTGGGGCTTCGTTCCACGCGAGAATATTGTGGGGCGCCCGATCTTCGTTTACTGGTCGTTCATCACGCCGAGCGATGAAGAGGACAAGACACTCCTCGTACAGCGTGCAAGCTTCTTCGCCCACGAAGCGATTCACTTCTTCGATCAAACCAGGTGGAACCGTACCCTGCACCTGGTGCGCTAGATGCCTGGGCCGCAAAGTTCGGAGCCTCAAGCTGGCCCGCAAACTTTCCTGCTAGAGATCCCCAGGAATCGCTTGAAGATGTTCCAGCCTGCTGGATGATAAACTCGACCATCAGAAAGATAATTCTTACCCGATACTGAGTTTTGCGCGTTGGGAACCGGGTGTTCCGCGTTGTAATGTAGCGAAATCGGGTAAGGGTTTGTAGGGGTTTCACCACCCCTTCACGGGACGCACACTGACACATGGAAGAGACCCTCGAAACAAAAGATCGGGCTGTTCAGGAAACTCCGCTCGAAGGCTTCGCTTCCATCTGTAGCGTCCTAGTTCTGGGCCTCTTTGCTCTGACCTTCATCTTCCAAAACTTCGTCATCCCGTCCGGCTCCATGGAAAAAACGCTGCTGATCGGCGATCACGTCGTGGTCGACAGGGAAAGCCTCGCGCCTCCATCGCGCTGGGCACCTGTGCTCCACTATCGCAATGTGCAGCGCGGCGACATCATCGTCTTCTTCAAGCCGGACGAGTTGATCTATTTGGTCAAGCGCGTGGTCGGCATCCCGGGCGACCACATTCACCTAGTGCACGGCATCGTCTACTTAAACGGGGAACCACAAAACGAGCCCTACGCCCACGCTGTCGATAGCGCTGACGACGGAAGCGATTCTTACTCGGCGGCCAGAGATGATTTTCCCGCGAAAGGGACACCGGATGGCGCCCGCGAAGTGTGGAGCGTAGAAATGCCCAATCACATCCAGAACGGCGACCTTGTCGTGCCGCCGGGACAATACTTCGCAATGGGCGATAACCGGACCAACTCCGCTGACAGCCGTTTTTGGGGTTTTGTCCCCCGCGAAAACATCGTAGGCCGCCCCATGTTCGTCTACTGGTCCTTCATCACCCCCAGCGATGAACTTGACAAGACCGGCATTGGACAGCGCGCCAGCTTCTTCGCCCACGAAGCAATACATTTCTTCGATCAAACCCGGTGGAACCGCACCCTGCACCTGGTGCGCTAGGTGCCTGGGCCGCGAAATCCGGAGCCGCACGGCCCACCAGCACACAGCACGCAACCAATCACGCACACCCAAAGCGCCGATCAGCTTGCTGAACAGATCAAGCCTGCCAATGGCACCCCCCACACTCGCCCAAAAGCCAAACACTGGCTGGCGCTCTCACTCCTCCTCCTGTGCACGCTGGCCGTAGTTCTGCCTCCACTTATCAACGTTAACCGATATCATCGGCTCATCGCGGAGAGCATCAGCGCAGCCGTTGGCCGCCCCGTCCACATGGCAGACGTAAAGCTGGTCATGCTGCCCCGCCCGGGATTCGAGCTCACCGACTTTGTGGTTGAAGAAGACCCCGCTTTCGGTGCAGAGCCGGTCCTTCGCTCCGCCACGGTTCGCGCCTCCATTCGCCTCATATCATTGTGGCGGGGGCGTCTTGAAATAGCACGCATTCAACTCGAAGAACCCAGCCTCAACCTCGTTCGGAACCCCGCCGGTCAATGGAACGTTGCCGGCATCTTCACCCAGGCCGCCCGCATTCCAAACGCCCCTACCGGCCAGCGGCATTCAGGCGAAACTTTGCGCTTCCCCTACATCGAAGCCGCCAATGCCCGCATCAACTTCAAGCTGGGCGATGAAAAGAAGCCATTCTCCTTCCTGGATGCAGACCTCTCTCTCTGGCTGGCACAGCCCGACGAATGGCAGCTACGCTTCGACGCCCAGCCCGTTCGCACGGACCTCGATCTAAACCTCGCCGACACCGGCCTCGTACGCGTGAAAGGAAGCCTCCACCGCGCGCCTTCGCTCAGCCTCATGCCCCTCGACCTCACGGTCGATTGGTCTGGGGCATCGCTCGGACAGCTCAGCAGGCTCTTGACCGGCGAGGACCCCGGGTGGCGTGGCACCATCGACCTTCGCGGCACCATAGCGGGCACCGCCGAAGACGCCCTGATCAATACTCAAGTACGCGGCAGCGGAATCCACCGTGCCGAATTTGAACCCGACAGCACGCTGGAACCGGCCGCCAATTGTGAACTGCACTATCACTACGCCCTGCAATCCATCGACTCGCTTATCTGCCTCGCCCCCGTTGACGCAGGCCAGGTCCTCCTCAGGGGGTCCGTCGATAAGCTCACCCAAAGCCCTCATCCGGTCCTCAGTCTTGAAATGGACGACGTACCTGTAGCCGCTATCTTTCGAGGAATGCAGACCCTGCGGCGTACCTTCCCACAGGGAATAAGAGCGATGGGCAAAGTGAACGGCCGCTTCACCTACGACACTGCACTAACCCAACCCTTCGATGGCCAGGCCTCCATCGACAAGTTGATCCTCGCAGCCGATGGTCTCAAACAGCCGCTGATCTTCAATCGCCTGACGGCCTCCGCCGAAGGTGTGCCATCAGTCGCCCGTGTTCCCCAGGCACAACGAACAAGCCGCAGTTCGGTCTCTAGACATGCTTCAACTGGAATCGCCGGGTCAACTCTGCAAACACCATCACTGAGAATATCTCCTCTCGTGCTCGCGGTACCTGGTGACCCACCCCTGCAACTCGATTGTCTTCTTTCTGCCATCGGATTCGCCGTTCATGCCGCCGGCTCGGCGCCCATGCGCAGGATCGTCACTCTTAATGAGGCCTTCCACATCCTGCCTATCACCTCCGGCAGTCTCGCGCCACAAGGTCAAGCTGATTTGGACCTTACCGTACATGGCCCCTGGCTTTTGCCCATCGGCCCTCAGAGTGCCATCGAAAACCGGCCAGCCACCCCTCCTGATCACCCAACCCCGGAGGCGATCGCTGCACCGGGTATTGAAGGCACACTTCACCTCCGCAACACCCAGTTGACGACCTCATTCCTCGCAACTCCTCTCGATATAACCTCGGCTTCGGCTACGTTTTCCGGCACTAGCGTCAACTGGCTGCCCATCGCAATCAACTATGGCCCACTACACGCCGAGGGATCACTCAGCGCCCGTATTCCCTGCCCACCAGAGGCCGACTGTGGACGCCATTTTGAACTGCACATCAACTCTCTCGACATCGCGACCCTCCAATCGACCCTGCTCGGAGCTCGCCGTGATGAACTCGTCGAAGAAATCATCACTCGCATCACCGAACGCCCCCGGCCCTGGCCCCGCATGGAGGGTAACCTCCGCATCGACACTTTGACCCTCAACGATCGTGCACCCACTCCGCTGGTCTTCCATGACGTCAGTGCACGTATCGTCGCTGAGGGCAACGTGATGACCCTCCAAAGCCTGACCGCCAAAACATTAGGCGGCAACCTCGAAGCGAAAGGAACCATCGATGCCGGCGGAGACGTCCCCGCATATACCCTTCAACTCGAACTGGCCAACGCTGATGCTGCACAAACCTCCGGCCTTTTCCAGGAACGATGGGGCTCGGGCACAATCAAGCTGAGTACCCATCTGCAGCTCTCCGGCTATACCGTGACTCAACTCACCAACTCAGCCGCGGGCACGTTCCACGCTGAATGGAATAACCACGCTCCGCCCAGCCTTAGCGCAGGCCCTACAGCAATAGTTAATTTCAGCCGCTTTGAAACCTGGATAGCAGACGGCACGATCAGCAATAACCGCCTGCTCCTCGATCATTCTTTCATCAACCCGCCAGCTATGAAGGCGCAGGCAAGGGCGACCAGGCGCAGTCCATCGGGAGCTGGCGCCAACCCGGCTGCGATTCCAATCACGGGCACAGTAAATTTCAACCGGCAGTTATCGCTACGAGAGGACCAGGACTCGCTCGAAATCACCGGAACGCTGCAGCAGCCGCTGACATCCACCGCAATTCCCGCACCGCAGCCACAACTACCGGGTTCCGGTCCCGCGCGTTCGCACCCCGCTAACCACTAAACTGATCACGTGATTCTGAGCGTCGCAAAGGATCTGTTCGCCTAAAACGCGCCGCAGGCGCATCCTGACCTCACCTGATCCCTACCTACTTCCTGCTCCCGATCGAAAGACTCTCCCGGTGAATCGCCGCCGCCACTTCAGGCACGCTCCCATCATTCACCTGGACCTCAACCGGCTCCCCGCGCAGCAATATCCGATGAGTAATCTTCCCGTGACCCGCCACCCGCACCCGCTCCGTCACACTAGCCTCCTTCGAACGCACCGTTACCGGGACCTCTGCCTCGGCATATCCATCGTTCGCGACATCGATGGTCACGAGGTACTGCGCCGGCTCCGACGACGCGCTCGAAAAGACTCGAGCTATCGAAAGATCAGGCAGCCCAAGGTCCTGATAAACCCAGGCCTCGAAAAACCACTTCAAGTCCTTACCGCCGGCCTTCTCAACCAGATCCTCGAAGTAGTCAGCCCGTGTATCCTCGGCCGGCGCATAGGCGCGCAGGGCGGCCGCCAGTGCTGCTTCACCTGCAATGTCCCGCAGCATGCCTAACACATATGCTGCCTTGGTCCGGTAGTAAACCGGCTCCGATGCAGCAAGCAGACTCACCCCATGCCCGTCACCCGGACTGCCCGGTTCGGCAAGCGCCAGCGCATTCCGAAGCGGTTCGTTCGCCTCCAGCGCAACTTCCCTGCCCCCGCTTTGAGCAAGCCATTCACTGCCGATGAACTGCGCCACTCCCTCATTAAGCCAGGGCCGTGGCGATTGAAAGTAAGTGTGACTGAGCGCATGGCTCAGCGTGACGGCGATCTTCTGAGTGTCCTGCGAGTGGGGGTCAGCAGAACCGGTAGCCTGTCCAGCTAGATCCGTCCCCGCGACACCTGCCCCCAATCCAACCACCAACGCATTCCCCGTCTCAAAGGGAGCGTCGCCCGCTTCAGGCAGGTCAACCACCGCCAGCGGAGTCTTCACGCGCCCTCCCAGCCAATGATGGATCAGCGGACTTACCGCCGCCTCGGCTGCAAGGTAATTCTGCACCGCACCCATCCCGCCGTCTGAGGCGTAAACCTGTAAGTCCTCCGCATCCGTCTCCTTGCGAGTCAGCAGGAAGAGGCTCGGCGCGATAAACCCCAGGCGCCCGGCCGTGAGAGAGCAGGTCACGATTCCAGGGTAAGCCTCCGCGGGAGGAGCGGTCACCGTAACCGGCTCCGCCATACCGTTAATAACCGCCACATTTGGGGCCTGCCCCACAAACTCTTCGGTGATCGCCGCCCGGAAGGATGCGTTGGACTGCCGCAACTTCTGGCGGCCCGCTTCTATGAAGTATTTGGCCCCATCCCCAAGCGCAACCGGGGGCGAGCTGGCCGGATACCACAAAACATTTCCGAAACCGCGCATAGCCACCATGTCATCGCTCAGTTCATCCCAGTCGGTACGCCGGACATTGTCCGCTGGCATCCCAAGGGCCTGCAACCGCCTTCCATCGAGCGCAACTTCCCCGCTGTAAACAGCTTCAATCTTGAGCATGCCGCCCGGCTCCAGAGCTACAGGGAGTTCGATAACCGCTTCGTCGACAACGCCAGTATGGTCGGCATCGCTCGGAAGGCCCACGGATTTGAAAGCTGCACTCCTGCCCGCAATCGAAATCCTTTCCCAAGTGAGCGTCGAAGAAAGCTGCAAACGAATATGCATCAGGGCCGTCCGCCCATCATTCCGGACTGTAAGAACAGCCCTCACCGCGAGACTCTGCTGGTGAGCAAACAGCCTGATATCCAGGTCGTAGGCGCTGAAGGTAATCGCTTCCCGCTCTTCGTCCGCGATCTTCGCCGCGGCAGGATCAACGACCTCTGCGTAGACCCTCTTTAGTCCTGATTGCTTTGCCGCCGTACCTTGCGGGACAGGCTTTGCATCCTCAGGAATAGCCGGAGCCGCATCAGGCCCAACTACGGCTCCATCCGCTGGCACATCCGGCGCAGACCGCGAGAACAGCACCTTCCCATGACCGCCGTCGGACGCGCCGGGGGAAGGAGGCTGACCTGCTGCGTCGCCTGATTGCCCCCGGGCAGCTAAGCAAAGCGGCAAGACCCAGAGTCCAACCAAAACCCTAAATCGTAACTTCAAGAACCTAATCCCTTCTGCTTCTTCTCAGGCTTAAGCTCCTGTCCCTGCCCCGACCGCAAACCGCGCCGCCGTTGCCGCGCGGCCTCATAGAGCACCACCGCGCCGGCAGCCGAGACATTCAGCGAAGCCACCCTTCCGGCCATCGGAATCCGCAGCAGATGGTCGCACTTCTTTCGCACCAGGTCATGCAAACCTGCACCCTCGCGGCCCAGCACCAGCAAACAATTTCCGCTGAAATCAAATTCGTCGTAATCCATCGTGCCGCGCTCATCGAGGCCGATGCACCACACGTTCTGCTCCTTGATCTGCTCGATCGCCCGCACCAGGTTGACTACGCGCGCGATGCGAACATGCTCCGCCGCCCCCGCAGACGCCTTCACAGCCACCGGGCTCAGCGGAGCGGCCCGCCGCTCCGTCATCACCACCCCATCCACGCCCGCACCCTCGGCCGTCCTCAGCAGTGCGCCGAGATTTTGGGGGTCTTCAACTCCGTCCAGCGCCAGCAGCAGCCGCGGCGCATCCTGAGGCGAAAGCAGATCTTCGATGTCGAGAAAGGTCTTCGCCCGGACCACTGCCACGATGCCCTGATGGGCCGCCGTCTTTGCCATTTTCGTGAGGTGGTCGCGCGGCTCGAAGCAAATCCTCACCCCTGCGTCCCGGCAATCTTCCACCAGCTTTTGCAGCCGCTGGTCGTTACGGTCCTTCGCCACGCTGACGTGGTCAAACTGCCTGCTGCCCGCCCGCAATGCCTCTTCCACGGGGTGCAGGCCGTACAAAATTTCCATATTTCGAGTTTACTCTTGCCCTTGGCCTTGCCTGTCAGCCTCTTCCAGCAGAAAATAGAGACAGCGCCGTCCGTTCCCCAGGTCATTCCAAGGAGCAGCATGAGCCTTCCCTCAAAATTCCGCGAAATTCTATCCTCCAGCGTCTTTCACCCGACCAACGACGTCTCTAAGAACAGAATGAGCACCGCATCCATTGCCGTCTCCGCTCAGGCCCGCGCCCAATCCCAGGCCGAAAATGCCCTCATCTCTCAGGGACTCAAGCGCCACGATGCTGAACTTCTCGACCAGCTCATCGTTCAATACCAGCACCGCCTGCTGCGCTATCTTCTCTTCCTCACCGGCAGTCGCGAACTGGCCGAGGACCTCTTCCAGGAAACGTGGATGCGCGTTCTCCAGCGCGGCTCCCAATACAACGGAGCGGCGCGCTTCGACACATGGCTCTTCACCATCGCCCGCAATCTGCTGATCGATGTTCGCCGCAAGCGGACCATGCAAAGCCTGGACGAACTTTGCGCCGCCGGCGAAGACGAACGCGCCATCGAATTTGCCGCCGACGGCCCCTCCCCATTCGACCTTTACCAGAATCAGGAACACGGGCAGCACCTGGCCTCAGCCATGATCACCCTCGATCCCCTGCACCGCGAGGTCCTTGTCCTCCGCTTCCACGAAGAACTTTCTCTCGAAGAAATCTCCCGCGTAACCGCAGCGCCGCTCTCTACCGTCAAATCACGACTCTACCGCGGCCTCGCCGCATTGAAGCCCCGAGTCGAGAGCGCCCGCGCCGCCCAGGCTGGTGCCCGATGACGCCACAGAAGAACCAACGCATGAACACCCCGGAAATTCTGACCGCCGCTCAGCAATCCGATGCTAATCTGCCGGACGCTGATCTGCTGGACGCGCTCAGCGGCTTCAACACCGATGCCTCGATGCTTATGGTCCAGCGCACCCGCCGTGCGGTACGCGACGCCGCCCTCTCCGCCATGCAGGCCCGCCGTACTCGCCGCCGCAATGCCGGCATCGCGACCCTGGCTGCGGTGGCTTTCCTGGTCCTGCTCTCGCCTGCGATGTGGAGCGTTGTCGATGAGCTGGTGCGCGGTGAATTCCTATCCGACCTGACGCCCATGGTCACGCTGCTCGTGGCCCTGGTCCTGTCGGGAGTTCTGGCAGCACTCGTAGCCAGCGCCAAAAGCCTGCAAACCTTCCGTCATGGAAGGCGAGACATTTAATTTCACCTGGCGAACTCACGTAGGCGGAGCAGCTGCGTGGGAGCTAAAATGGGCCCCAGCCTTTTGAACGGGTAAGAGAACGACATGCGTACCACCTCACAACTACGCGATTTCGAGAGCAACACATCCGTCGCCACTGAGGTAAAGCTCATCCCCGCCTGGTCGGTCGGTCTTGCGTTCATCGCCTTTTCAGCGGTGCAGTATTTCTTCTGGGTCATCTTGCCGGCTCAACGCCAGCACTCAGGCTTCAACCACGGCGGCCCGCCGATCGGCATGCGCATCTATCTCGCCATCTCCGCCGGAGCGCTTGCCGCCCTCTACGCTCTCATGGCCGGCTACGTCAGCCGCGACGCTCCGCGGCGCGCCATGAGTTCCTTCCTCTGGATCATTGTGGTCCTCATGCCCGGCGGCATCGGCTTTGTACTCTACTTCCTGCTGAGAATGCCCATCGTCACCCGTTGCCCATCCTGCGAGACCCAGGTACAGACGGAATTCCACTTCTGCCCTCAGTGTTCCTATCAGGTCTCAGCTTCCTGCGGGAGGTGCTTCTGCACTGTCAGCAGCACCGACCTCTTCTGCGTCCACTGCGGCCATGACCTCGCCACGGACAACATGCCCGCCCGCCTCCGCGCCTTCTCCTAGGAGTCCCCACTCCTCGCACCTCAGAATGAATCAGGGAAGCCATCGATGCCGCCCTCCGGTTCCCCGCCCTCCGGCTCATCATCGGCCGCCGGCAATTTATCCGCTCGGGGGAGGAGTTCATGCAGCAGCGCAGCTGAAAACGCACCCGCCTGACCGTCGGCAAAGGTGACGACAATGTGATTGTGCAGCCTGTCCACTGAGATTATTTGAGGAGAGGGACCGGTTTCCATCCAGCATGATCACCCGGATGGCCACTTCCCGTCGGTCGTGCTGATGACAGAAGGTTAGATAAAAACAAGATCAGGAAACTCCGGTTTAACGAGGGAGTTTGACCCGCCACACTACGCTTCCTATACTCGGGTCTGCTCCTGCTTGAATTGAACTTTATGGCCATTACCGCCCTGATCATCGACGACGAACAACTCGCTCGCGAGGAACTGCAGTATCTGCTGGATGACGTGGGAGATGTCGAAGTCCTCGCCCAGGGAAAAAACGGCATAGAGGCAGTCCGCCTCATCGAGACGCATCATCCCGACCTGGTCTTCCTCGACGTGCAGATGCCCGGACTCGATGGGTTCGCCGTGCTCAAACAACTTCTCGAACACGGCCGCGGCAAAGCTCCGCACCCCATCCCGCAGATCATCTTCGCGACCGCGTTCGACCAGTATGCTGTCAGGGCTTTTGAAGTGAACGCAATCGACTACCTCCTCAAACCGTTCGAAAAAGCTCGCGTGGCACAGGCCCTGAAACGCGCCCGGATGCGTTTGCAGGAATCGTCCGGTGACGCCTCACGCACGGAAGATGGCAACGGACGAATGCGTATGGCCGCGGGCGCTGGCAGTACGTCCGAGTCGCGCATCGAGGCGCTGCTCAGCTTGATGGAACAGCAGCACGCTGCCCCGCGCCCTCGGAGCGGGAAGATCATTCTCCAAACTCAGAGCCGCTTGTTGCTGGCCGATCAGAAAGACATCTGTTTTGCCTCGATCGATGAAGGCATCATCTCGGTCGTCACCCCGACCCTCGAAGGCCAGTCAAAGTGCCGCACCCTCGAAGAACTTCTCGAATTGCTCGACCCGGCGATGTTCTGGCGTGCTCACCGCTCCTACGTCGTCAACATCAACCACATCAAGGAAGTCGTCCCCTGGTTCAAATCCAGCTACCAGCTCAGAATGGCCGACCGCAAGCAAACCGAAATCCCAGTAAGCCGAGCCCAAACCCGCCGCCTCCGCGAACTCTTCAAGCTGTGAGAGAAGCTATTAGCTCTTAGCCTTTAGCTTCTAGCCCTTCGCTTCTCAGTGAAACAGACTGGCTCAGCTCCGAAATCGGCGGGGCTCACGCAAGTCGCCATATAAGCGGCACCCTTCGTAAGTCGTCGAACACGATTCTTCCATTTGTCCTATTTGCCGACTTCGCGGACATCTGGCTGGCACTTAGAGCATTGATGCGGGCGGAGTCGTTCCCTTCGAATCTCTGTCATACTTTCGCCATCCACCCAAGCGAGGAATATGCCAGCAGCGAGGCCAAGGGCTCCCGGCCACAACTTTTCTTCTTTGAGCATTTGAACCACGGAACCGGCTGTGAAACCTGCACTCACGAACAGAGAGGCACATAGACGCAAGCGCCCCTTCTTTATCGATAGCGGCGTGAGTGCGGCAGCGAGGGCAGATGCAAGCCCAAGGAGAATAAGACCAAGAGGTGTCGCCCTGGTCACAAGCTCTAAATTCGTATCCATGTGCTTTGAGATTAGTGGAGATCATGGTCGAATGGGCTTCGGCTTGTCCAGAAAGCTTCCAGATTTTAGCTAAGAGCTAGAAGCTAAAAGCTGCTCTTAGTCGTAGCGCTCGAAGATGACTTGCTTCCGTTGCCACCCGAGCGCCATCAGCCGATCTCGCGTAGCCGAGACCATCTCGTTCAAGCCACAAACGTAAGCGTGAACATTGAACCCGCGCGGCTCCCCCACGGTCACTACATTTTCCGGCCCGCTGCCAGCCTCATCGCGCCGCTGAATCTCGCCTGCGATCTGTGCCACATACTCCTGAACGTACCCGCGCGCGCCCTGCCACTCATCCCCTGCGCGGCTGAGGGTCGCGATGTAGCGGAAGTTCGAGTGGGAGGCCGCTAATGCCTCAAAATATTCCCGGTAATAGATCTCCGAGTCATATCGCGTCCCGTAGACAAGCGATATGTTTTTGCCGCCGCTGCGGTCTTCCCCGCTCTCCGGAAAAAGATGCTGCGCAAACGCACGCATCGGCGCAACCCCGGTGCCAGTCGCCACCATTATGGTCTCGGTCAAAGGCTGGCGCAGCAGGAAGAGCCCATGCGGCCCATGAAAATGCACCTTCTGCCCCACCTCGAGATCGCATAGCAGATTTGAAAAGAACCCGCCGTCAACCCGATTTAGGCACAGGTCAAACCGGTTGCCATTCTGCGCGGAAGCGATTGAGTAAGCCCGCGTCTGGGTCTTCCCATTAACGTCCTCGGCCACCATAGAGACAAACTGGCCAGCCGCAAAAGGAAACACCTCCAAATCCTCGACCGAGAATTCAAGATGAAAGCACTGCACCCGCTCCGAGATGCAAAGCCTGCCCTCCAGTCGTGCCGTAAACGTCTGACGAATCAAAATACCTCGCTGGAATAGAACATCTGTATTCCACGTCGTCGAAGCACTCTAAAAGGAGCGGCTAACCCTAGCTTCAGCGCTTCCTGTAAAACCACGAGATTTCGTCAGCCGACGCGCTTTTCCAGGGTGTCCAGCCGCGTTTCGTGCTGGCCAGCGGTGCGGTAGAACTGCGACAGGTCGGCCTGCATTCTATCCAGGCGCCCTGACAGCTCACCATGCACTCGATCCAACCGCGTCGAGAGGTCCCCTTGAACCTTGTCCAACCTGGATTCTAGTTTGTCCAGCCCTCGATTCGTATCTCCGCGCAGCTCTTTGACGTCGTAGCGGTTGAGCAAGATTCCAGCCAGGATTGCCGCAATAACCAGTCCAAATCCAATCACATCGTGCATCCTGCCCTCCTCAACCACCTGACATCGTTATACGCCAATGTCGCGCTTTCTAAGCCGCACGCATGGGCTTCGACCCGCTGAACCCGTAGTACGCGATGTAGGCGTAGCAGATAATCGGCAGCACAAAGGCGTGGTGAATGCCGATCCGGTCCGCTATCACGCCTTGCACGAGAGGAATAATTGCGCCTCCGAGAATCGCGGCAATCAGCAGGCCGGATCCCTTGCCCGTCATCGGGCCCAGCTCAGCAATCCCCAAGGTAAAGATGCTCGGGAACATCGTCGAATTGAAAAACCCTACGAGGATGATGGTAATCAGTGCGAGATATCCGCCACTCAACATCGACGTGCAAACCAGCAAGGCCGCAACAATCGCAGAATACCCAAGCACTGTGTTGGACCGCAGCTTCTGCAGCACCGCCGAGCCGACAAATCTGCCGACCATCGCGCCGCCCCAGTAGAGGGAAACCACCTTCGCTGCTGCCTCGGCCGTGTGAATGCCTACGTGGGGGCCGATGTAAGGCGCTAGAAAATACTTCACCAGAAAGCTGCCGATAGCGACTTCAGCGCCTACATAAGTGAAAATTCCCAGCGCTCCGAGCACGGTATGCCGGTACTTCCAGATGCTGTCGTTTACGCCGCCGGCGCCGGGACGAAAATCCTGCGTGGCCTCGATGCGAGGGAGCTTGTAAATCGCAATCGCCAGCCCGAGCAAAATGAGGGCCAGAGCAATGCCCATATAAGGAATTTTTAGCTTGTCCGCGAGCTGTAGCTGGTAGTTATGCAGTGCCGCCATATAGCTGCTAAGGTCGGGGCCCGAGAGCTGCTTCACCTGATCGGGAGTCTTTTGCTGAAATGTGCCCAGCGAGGCTGCGGTCCTAAGGATCAGTATTCCGCCCAGATAGGGAGCAATGGTCGTGCCGAGAGAATTGAAGCCCTGAGTCAGATTCAGACGGCTCGACGCGGTCCGGGCCGGACCGAGCACCGAGACATAAGGATTGGCTGAGACTTGTAGTGCGGTCATTCCCGTCGCGAGCACCGCAAAGCCCAATAGGAAGAAGGGGAAGGAAGGAACGTTCGCCGCAGGCACAAAAAGCAGCGCCCCGACGCCCATCGTAATTAGCCCAATAACCATGGTCTTCTTGTAGCCGATCTTTTCGACCAGCTTGCCCGATGGCAGCGCAAAAACGAAGTAGGCCAGGAAGAAGAAGAACTGCACAAGCATCGCCGTGGCGTAATTCAGATGGAAAATATCCTGCAGCTTCGGGATCAGCACATCATTGAGCGCAGTGATAAATCCCCACATGAAAAACAGCGTGGTGACCATCGCCATCGCGCCCATGTTCGTCTGGTTAGTGCTCGGTGCGGAAACTGTCCCCTGATTCACATTCGCTATGGCCATGTCTGTTTCAAAACTCCGGTTCTAATTTTATTAAACTTCTCGCCCTGTCGCCCTCCAGGCGCGCTTCCGGCGGTACGGTTTTACCCGCACCTGATCATACGCAACCTGGCCAACACAAACGAGCATAATTCCGGGTGATGGGCCGGTTTGGAGCTTTCCCCTCCCCCTGCCCCGGGGGGTGGGGGGTGGGGGGGTAGGGGTGGGGGGTG
>DASWUZ010000217.1:0-11042 GCA_036401395.1 Acidisarcina sp. | reverse complement strand
CCGCAAACCCGTCCTGCTCAAGCGCGGCATGTCCGCTACCCTCGACGAATTTCTTATGGCCGCCGAATACGTTATGAGCGAGGGGAACTATCAGGTCATCCTCTGCGAACGCGGCATTCGGACCTTTACCGACCACACGCGCAACACACTCGATCTCAGCATCGTGCCCGCCGTGCAGCAGCTCAGCCACCTCCCGATCGTCGTCGACCCAAGCCACGGCACCGGCAAACGCGACAAGGTGTTGCCTATGGCCCGCGCGGCTGTGGCCGCTGGCTGCGACGGCCTCATGGTCGAAGTACACCACCAGCCCGACCGGGCACTCTCCGACGGCGCGCAATCGCTCTACCCCGACCAATTCGCGACCCTGATGGACGAGACCTCCCAGATCGCCGCCGTAGTTCATCGCAACATCCCGCGCGGCATAAAAGTGCTCGCCAGCGTCGCCGAAGGAGATTCATCGACAGGAGCAGCGCACACTGCGAGAGGCTAGCCCCACCGAAGTGCGCCCGTCGAACAGGAACCTAAAGATCCATCTTAAGGTTTGTATTCACATTCTGATATTTGTTGCCGTCGCCCTCCTGTGGGGATGCCGGCGTCAGCACTTCCCTCAATACCCGCCAAACTATCGCGAATACGCGTACGTCACCAACGGCGGCAGCAACACCGTCACTGTCCTCGACGTAGTCAACCTTCGCCAGGACCGCGTCCTCACCGTAGGCGCAAACCCGACCGGGATCGGCATCAACCCCCGCCGCAATGAAATCTACATCGTAAACTCCGGCAGCGGCACCATCAGCGTCATCGACGCCGAACACAACCGCGTCGTCGCCACCATCCGCGTCCGCAAGGCGCCCTACTTCATCGACGTCGATGCCGAGGGAGCACGCGCCTACGTCGCCAACTCCGGCTCCAATAATGTCTCCGTCATCGACCTCGCCGCACGCCGCGAGATCGCCGCCATCGGCGTCGGTGAATCCCCCGGAATGGCCCGCATCGCCCCCGACGGAAACACCCTCGTCGTGACCAACCGCGTCGGCGGCAGCGTCACCCTCATCAATCCGCACACTTATTCAGTCCGCAAGGTATTTCCCGGCTGCCCCGGCGCAACCGACGCGGTCATCCTGCCCGATTCTTCGAAAACATTCGTAGCCTGTTCCGGCGGCAATCAAGTCATGGCCCTGGGCCTCGCGCGACAGCCCGGTCCCACCGGCAGCTCCCAACTCTCAGCCGCCGAAAAAGACGACCACCTGCTCACCTACCTCGACGTGGGCAAGACCCCGGTCGACCTCGCGCTCAAGCCCGACGGAGGCGAGATCTTCGTCTCCAACTTCGATAGCGACACCATCTCCGAGATCAGCACCAGCACTGACGAAGTGGGCGGCGCATACGCCATCGGCGAACATCCTTCGAACGGCATCGTGAGCGCAGACAACAGCACCTTGTGGGTCAGCAATTTCAACGCGGACACCATCGCCGTCTACGGCATCGACGACGGCAAGCGAATAGGCGCAGTCCACGTCGGGGACGGCCCCGACTCGCTCGCTCTCTCGGCGCGCGGCCATCTGCTCTTCGCGGTCAACGCCCGCTCCGGCGGCGTCTCGGTAGTCCGCACCCTCAGCTATTCCGACAAAGGCGTCCGCGAAGTGGGCGCCCTCTTCACCATGCTCCCCGCCGAACAACACCCCAACGCCATAGCCATAAAAGCCTTCCTGCTGCCCTAGCCCGAGTTATCAGTAAAGATAAAGCAACTTCCCAGGAGTGATTCTCGGTTAGACGGTAATACGCACCGCCAAAAAGTCACGAGTGGCCTTTCAGTAATCTTCTACTCCCACCCATAGACCACCTTTGCACTCCGGGTATCCAGCGGATAGACGTTGCAGTTCGTCGTTCTCGTACATCGCTACGTAATCATCGATGACCCACCGGTTATTCTCCAGGATCGCAGTTACATCACCGCCATAGTGCTCGTACGAAGGGGGAGAGTCAAAGTAAGGTTGGTAAGTCTGCTCGCTTGTGAATCTAAGCTCAACATCGACGCGATTACCTCCGATAGCTCTACTGCCAAGAATTCGAAAGAAGCGCGGAGTTGCTGCGTCATTCGGCCCCGTAAACAAACCTTCCTCCAACCAAGGTGTCGCGGGCTTGATCGTTTTGGCCCGAAGAATCTCGCCGAAGCGCCGGTAATAATCTTTGTTACAGGCTCCGAGGCCGTCGAGTTGCTGAGCAAGTCGCTTGCTGAGAAGTGGCCAGAGCGCCTTCTTTGCGCGTCCTTCAGGCATTCCGAGCGGTTGGTATCTTGTGATGTAGCTGTAGAACACGCGCACAGCATCCAGTGCTGATCGCGGGGCATTGCGGCGCACCTGCACAGGTTCGAGAATGCACGCTTCTACGCAGAATCTCAGCTTCGCCGAATGGAGGGCGCCCATCGGGGCCTTCGCCTTGCCTGCAAAAGGAGTGAAAGTTTCTGGGTCCCCCATCGAGAATTCGGCGGTGAGCGAGTATTGACCGGGCTTGTCGAAGACAAACCCTACTCCGTCTTTCAGCGAAATGACCCTGTGCGCAGATATCTGCTTATATTGCCCTAGTCCAATGAATTCTGAAGCTAAGTATCCCTTTGTACCGCCGCGCGCCTTGCCTTGCCACGGTACTTCCTTCCCGTCAGGACCAACTACTTTGAAACTCACAAACTCATCGCGTTGCAGGCGACTCACCAAAATCGGTTGTTCCGATTGACTATAAAGCTGGAGGACGATTTCTACACTCTCGCCAAGTGAGAAGAGTTGCTTTGTAGGAGCAGTGTAAAAATACAGCTCGGGCGTTTTGTCTGACGTCACTGGACCCTGACCCGAGCCTTGTGGGAGGGCCAGAGAGTACAAAAGCAAAAATAGCGACGCCTTCACAGTCCAGCGGCTTGGGTGGGTCATTTAGTGGATTAGACACCGCACAGTAAATAATGGGCCCAGCCCGACAAAAGCGCAGCCTCGAATGAGGCTGCGCTTTCCGTATCACTGAGACCATTCAGTGGTCTGCGAAGTTACATAGTGATACCGCCACCAGCCTTAATATGCTGCCCATTGACCCAGTAAGAATCATCAGATGCCAGGAAGGCAGCGATGCGACCAATATCGTCCGGCTGGCCGATCCGGCCGAGCGGGGTCTGCTTGATCGCTTCGTTCAGGAAGTCGCCGTCGAGAATACCTGTTGACTGAGTACCTTCGGTCTCGACAAGGCCCGGATTCAGACTGTTAACCCGGATCTTCCGCGGGCCAAGCTCCTTTGAAAGCGCGACCGTGATCGTATCGACTGCCCCCTTCGTCGCGGAGTAGATCGACCCATATGCCGGCGCCATCGTCGCAACAACCGATCCGATATTGATCACCGACCCGCCCTCAGGACCGATCAGACCCACTGCTTCTTTCGTAGCCAACAGCAAGCCCAACACGTTGAGGTTGAACTGACGATGAAACTCCTCCGGCGTAGTCTCTTCAAGCGCCCCAAACTTGTAGACACCCGCGTTATTCACAAGAACATCGAGTTTGCCGAACTGTTTCTTTACTTCGGCGAATGTGCGCGTGATGTCTTCAGGCTTTGAAAAATCGCCCTGGACCGCGATCGCCTTGCCGCCCGCCGCCGTAATCTCGCCGACCACGGCATCCGCACCAGCCTTGCTGGTTGCGTAGTTCACCACCACCGTCGCACCGGCGGCGCCCAGATGCTTCGCAATCGACGCGCCAATCCCCTTGGACGCCCCCGTAACCACTGCTACCTTGTTTGATAACGTGCCCATGACCTACCGCTCCTTTGCCGCCTTCGCAGCCCACTTCAATACTTCGACAACCATCGAGTAGATGGGGCTCGCGGGACCGAAGATGCAATAACAATGGAGGCCTCACGCAGTCAGCGTTTTCAAAGCCAACGCAATAAAATGCATCCTTCCCGCCGAAGCGCGCCGAACGCCACCGCCGAAAAACCTGAACGCCCTGGATCGTTCGGGCTGATTACAGGGATTACCGCACGCGCATCCACGCAGGTCCGCCCGCGGCATAAGTCGGCACATAGACAAGAAGCTCAAGTCTGCCCCCGGCGGGAACCGCGACATCCGACGTAGATCCATCCACCGGCTGCAACGCTCCAGTAGCTAACGATGCCCCGGGCTTAACGACGATAGCTGCAGCCGACGCGTTCGTGATCACATAACGATGCCCCGTCCACGACTCCGCTGCGGGAAGCGTGACGCTAGCCGGACCTATCACCTTCACGAAAAAATCCCAGGGATTCATGGTGTAAGTCAAAGCACGAATTACCCGAGGATTCTTCTCAGTACTTGCATTCGAGTAGGCATTTAAGTGTGACTTACGGTAAATGGCAACTAAATCGGCGCCCGCATCGGTAAGGTGGGTATTGTCTCCGCCGAAATAAGTACCTTTCACCCCAGCCCCATTTGCGTAAGATGCACCATCCGCTCCAAGCCGAACATCCGCAGCCTCATCAACGAAGTCGTCGAAGCACGTCGCCCAATTGCTCGCCGCGTAAAGGTCATAAGCATTCTTGATGGCGTCTACTCTGGGATTACCGCGCGATAATCCACTTACAAGTGCAGTCATGAATCCTGCCTCTCGATACTGGCGCGAAGCAGCACAATTTTCGTCAAAGATAGTTTGACCCGCACCTCGCCGGCCGCCTTGATACATGTCATTTGAAGCGGTCTGAATGAACACAACATTCCGGATGGCCGAACGCTGGTAGAGCAGCACTGCATCCTTGTTCGCGCCATACTGTAGCGCCGATGCGAAGTAAGAAGGCATCGCATGATTGACGCCAACCGTTGGCTCGCTCAGACCCGACGAAAGGTAATAAGGGCTGCATGGCCCGCCGTGAGTTGTCCCTGTACCCCATTCGATAGAGTCGCCGGTACACACCACATTTACAGCGCCATGTATCTGCCTCTCAGCATCATCAGGGGCAGCCGAGCTTCCCTGTCGAGCGACCATTGCCTTCAGCGCGAGAGACGCCGATTGAAATTCTGCGGCGGAAGGTGAACCCGTTCCCAACAAAACGGCCTGGATCGTTCCTGACCAGGGATGAGCTGTGCCATTGAAAAGGCCGTTGCCAATGGTCGCCTCTCCACCATTTTGGACCAGCCCATAAAACTGTCCGGCCTGGTAAACGTGCGCAGGTATTCCATCGATGAAAACGCGGTCTCTATCAACGGCCGAACTACCGTAGTAGGCCCCCACCACCGTCGGCCCGGCAATTGAATCGTTAGCAAGGGTCCCTTGCCTCTCCAGCGCCAGCATAGCCGCGTTCTTGCCGAACCCGACACCGCTCGTCACCCATCCGGTGATAAGGCATTGTTGCCCGGCAACACCATGAGCGGAAACACAATCCGTAGTCGAGCCCAGCACCACCGGAAGAGAATCAACCTGCAGCCGGTAGTCAAATGTCGCAGCAATGATGGCCCAGTTCCACTGCGATGCGGCGGCAGGCAAGGTGCAGTACTGCGGCACCCCGGGTACAGGCTTAAGCACCATGCCGGCCGCAGTCAGCGATGGCGCGCTCTTACCCTCGGCTAGTGTGCAGTGGTTACCCTGCCCGCTCTGGTCGGCTACTGACTTCCCTCCTCCGCCCCCCATGAAGTTAAGTGCCACCGTCATTCCAGGCATTTTCAAAGCCTCAGCAGGAAGCCGCGACGGGGCCGCACGTTGCGCATCTGCGACCGCACAATAAGCCAGCAGAAATATAGACAGGAACGCCGAGAACTTTGGAGACTTTCGAATCATGATCACAACTGCCGCGCAAGCACCAGCGTAATATCATCCGGCTGCTCGTCAGCACCGATCCAGCTCTTCAGCGCCTGCATCACCTGCTCAGAGATCGCCGAAAGCGAAAGATGCTGATGACGCCGCACCAGTTCCAGCAGCCGCTCTTCGCCAAAATCGCCGAACTCATTCTCCGGCTCCGTGACCCCATCGCTATAGGCCACGAGGATATCCCCCGGCGTCAACACCACCGTGCCCTGCTCGTAGCTCATGCCCTCAAGCAGGCCGACAACCGTGCCCCCGCAATCCAGGCGCGCGTTGGTTCCGTCCTTGCGCAACAAAATCGGCGGTAGCTGTCCGCCATTCGAGTAAGTCAACTTACTGCTCAGCCCGTCATAAAATGCGAGAAACAAAGTAGCGTATTTCTCCGGCTGTGTGCTGCGATACAAATGCCGATTCAACAGCGCCAGCACTCTGCTGGGCGATTCAAAGAGTTCGCCGCACTCAACCTCGTCGTACCCCTTTTCGACCATTGCGTCCGTACTCGCCATCGTGGCCTCGGTGCCGATCGTGATCAGCTCCTCACCTGCAAACCGGTAAGCCCGCACCGCAGAATGCAGTGTAGCCATCAGCAGCGCCGCCGAAATTCCCTTGCCGCTGATATCTCCAAGCGCGATCCCAAGACTCGTCTCGTTGAACAAAAGAAAGTCGTAGTAGTCGCCACTCACAGTCCGCGCCGGGCGGCAGACCCCATGCAGCTCAAGCATTGGCAGCGAAACATTCCCCAGCGGGAACAAGTTCGCCTGCACCTCCTGCGCAATGGCTAGTTCGTTCTGCAGCCGTTCCTTCTCACGCTGCTCCTCGAGCAGGCCCTCAAGCGATGCAGTCATTTCATTGAACGAATGGCTCAACGCAGCCAGCTGATCTTTTCGCGTGACCCTGATGCGGTGCGCAAAATTGCCGCCATCGATCTCCTGGGTCGCAATGTAAAGATCCCGAATCGAACGCGTAATGGTCTGGTTCAAACGCATTCCCATCAGAAACGCAACCAGCTCCAGCACCGCGAAAAACAGCCCGATAGTAATGAGGATCGCCTCGATCATCACCGCGATCTTCAGCGACGAGATCACCAGCCGCTGATAGAGCAATGACGGCCGCGACGACACATGTATATAGGATTGGTGGTCTTTCCCAGTGCTCCATGTCCGCGTCTGCACTGGCGCATAAAACTCTACTTTCCAATCATAAAAATGCTCCGAAGCCGGAAGTTCTCCACCCTTTATCGCTCCGTCGCGTTTTCCGAGCTCTGCCACATCCTGATTGTTGATCTTCACCGAAGCGATGCTTTCGGCGGGAGCACCAATCTTGACGTCCACGTGGCTATCGTCCGTTCCAACCGCTCCGCGCCGGTTCGCCGGGTCAAAATCCGGGTCATCCTTATCGATGCCGACGTGCGGAAACATCGTGACCGTGCCCAGGCCCTTGGCAATCTGCTCGACGTTGTCCCCGCGCAAGGGCAAGCTGCTCACGACCACAAATTTGTGGCCGGCTGCCGTACGCGTGTCGACCGCGCGCAGGTAAAGCCAGTCGCCATCGAACACCATTCCCTGATAACTCTTATCAATCCACGACGGCACCGTGAGCGGACTAACTATATCTGGATGACTGGAATTGCCGGCACTCTTCGCCTCAGCCCCGTGCGTCCCCGCCGGGTAGCCCGCAATCGTGAGCAGTTTGCCATCCTCGTAAGCCGCGACCTCCAGACCCTGCTGCTCATAGCGCGACTCGGCATCCACTAATTCAGGCAGGTTGACCGCCGCGGCCCGCGAACCACCGGCAACAACATTAGCAATGTGGACTGCGAAGCCACGATTCTCACCGGCTATCTGCGCCAGCTCCTTGCCAATTTCCGCGTTCGCAGCAAAGGACGCGAACTGGCCCGCAAACAAATAGGCAGCGATAAGCCCTAAGGTCACGAGCAGCAGGATCGGGGCGAGGCCAATCAGCAAGTAGGTGACGACCAGCCGGTTCCGCACCTTCCACAGCACCCGCAGCACCATCCAGCGCCACGCCAGCGGGACGCAGCAGATGAGCAGCGCGGTCAATACAAAGAAGCTCAGGATGCGGAAAAATCCACCACCCGGAAACATCCGGAGCGGCCCCAACACCAGATAAAACGCCAGCAGCCAGAATGCAGCGCGGTGCATTCTGGTCCGCGGAGGCTCTCGCCGCAACCACCCATAAACCGCTCGCTCAACCCGCCTGAATACGCCGCCCGTCATCCATGCTGAGTGTAGCGCGGAGCGTCAAAAAACGTAAGGATGCGACGAGGATCGATCAGCCAGCCGCTTCGTCGAGTTGCAGCGCTTGTATCTTGATACTCAGCTCCCGCTCCGCAGTCACACGCTGAGCTCGCAAATCCTCCTGCTCCTTGCGCAGCGTGGCCAGCCGGTCTTCCTGCCCATTCATCTCATCCGTATAGCGCCTCACCAGGGCCCGTTCCTCGGCAGAACCCTTCAACGCCGCCAGGTTGTCACGAAGCCGTTTCTGATCGTTGCCAATCTCATCGATCGCCGCCTGCTTCGCCGCAAGCTGCGCGTCGAGATCGGCCACTCTGTGCTTCGCTTCAAATATCGGTGCGAGCTGATCGCGGACCCTTTGCTGTATAGCTGATCCATCCCCGTCAGTGCGCAGCAACATGCCGAGTTGCGAGTCATTCAGAGTAGCGAGCTCGTAGCGCTGCGAAATCGTGTGCCGCTCCCCGACATGCAGACGCACCGTCTCCCCAGCCTTGGCCTCCACATCAAATCTGTACGCATTCGAAGTAGTCTCGGTAGGCTTCACCTTCGAATCGAGTTCCCACCCTGCCGCCCGCGGATGTTCGACGATCACATCGCGCGCCTCGGGGGCGGCATTGTGGACCACATATTCCCGGTCGTTGACCTCCTCCGTTCGCTCCGTGAGAATTCCCTTGCTGACCGCGATCTGCTGCACACGCCTCACGTTGTGCTCGCCCTCCGTCGACACCCGCACCGCCTGGTCGGCGGCATAAGACAACAACCGCCGCTCCTTAGGGTGAATCACCTCAAGCAGGCCTTCACCCGCAAACCGTCCGTCTTCAAGAATCGAAAAACTGCCGCGATCAAGCGTCAGGTCACTCGTATTCGTCACCCACAGCGCTCGAAGCGCCTGCGGCTCGGAGGGCGACCACAGCGTCACCCGTTTCGCATCAACCTTCGTCTGCAGAATCGGAACCAGCGCCGACTCGTTTTTGCGGATCGTGATCGGATCGGCGAGCTTGTATTCGAAGTAGTCGTCGAAGGCGGAGATCGTAGTCTTCGCCACCGTCGAGGCGGTGGCGGAGTCCTCATAGCTCATCGCTGCGGGGGCCGCCGCGGACCCCAGGGTTTGCATGCGCCCGAGGCCAGCACCCTGTCCCATCGCCCCACCATGTACTGCCCCGTTAAGTGACCGCCCAGCCAGCGGCATGTTACTGACTTGCTCGGTCGAAATTGTGCTGTCTTTGGTATCCTCATCGCCACTCTCATGAGTCTGCGGAGTAAGCTGCGCATCTTCCGGCAGCGGCACCTCAGGCCGCCGCGTGTAATAAGGCTGCGAAATCGGCTGAATGAAACTCTGCGGCGCACCCGCAATCAGCGAAAGCTCCACATTCTCCCAATCCGTGCCCACCGTATTGTCGACCACCGCCCATCCCTGCAGAGTCGCCGTATTCGCCAGACCATCCGCCTTAGCCTGGTCGCTGAAGAGCACGCGATACGTACACTTCCACACCGGCACCTCGCTGATGTAAGAGACGCGCAACTCCCGCGTCCCAACGCCGTCAGCCTGCAGCGTGAGGTGGCGCAGCCCCTGATTGCGGGTGTTGGCCAGCAGTTGCAGGTAACGCGCGACATCCTGATGCAGGTCGCTGTCGAGCAGCCTCACCTCGGTACTTGAATTAAGCTCAAACGTCCGAACCACGCCCGTGTCGCCAACGACCGTGATGTAACGTCGTTCAACACTCGGCGCAGGCGTATCACTGTCCTTGTCGGAAGCCTTGCCCGCCACCGCATCATGCACCTCAATGTTGAGCAGCCGCCCAACGAAGACCGCACCTCCCGAATGCACCTCGATCCGCGCACCCCGGATCGCTCCATAGAAATCCGCAGCGGTAGGGTCTGCCCCGAGCGCCAGAGGCAGCGCCTTCAACTGCTGCTCAAAAGGAGTCGTCGAGTTATAGCCGGCCCCCGCAATGTGCCCGCCGTTCAAGTCGATCGCGGTTAGCGTCTGAAGCACATCGTTCAACTGCGCCGTGGTGAAGTTGATCGTCACGGCCTCATTGCCGCTAACGCTTCCCCGATGCTCAAAAAATCCGATCCCATTTTTGTAGAGCGCAACCTTGCGAACCGGCAGCCGCGCAGCCGCCTTACCCTCAACAGCAGGCCCAGCCGCAGCCTTCAGCTTCTTCCCAGAAGAAACGGCAGCAGCACCCCGAGCCCCAGCTTCATCAAGACCAGCACCGCTGCCAGTAGCAGGGTCGAGTGCAAAAGAAGGCAGCGATACCGCAGAGATTAGACCAGCAGTCAGAACACCGGAAAAAACAAACCACTTTCCAAGGCCCACGCGAAAAGCCCTCCCAAACTACGGACTTAGACTCCGCCCCTCCAAAAAGTGTTCCGCAATTCATCGCAGGATCAGTTTCCTGCGCAGTATCGTCCGCAGGCCTGATAGGAGCCTTAGGCGTCGCGAGCCACCCTCAACGCGTGCCGGCCAGCCGAAAAATGCGCGCCCGCCAGCATCATTAATCCAGTCAGAAAAGCCCATATCATCAAGCCCACCGCAATTGAAAATGGCCCATAAACTCCGCGAAAATCAAGCCACGGCAGCAGCGCCTCGTACAGCATTTTTGCCAGCGCCCAAAGCAGACCCATCACCACCGCCGTTGGCAGCACCGCCCGGGCGGGCAGCTTGCGATTCGGCAAAATCCAGTAGATGAGAAAAAACGCGATCATCGCCAGGAAAACTGCCGAAATCCGGAACATCGAATTCGCCAGGAAGTGGAAGACCACATTATTCACATGCCCAAAGAAAATCATCGCCAACAAATGAACCTGCGCCGCCGTGAGCGCCACCGACAGCATCGCCAGCAAACCGATCAGCATCGCAAGGCCCAGCGAGATGACCTGATTCATCAGGTAAGAGCGGTTTTTGACCACGCCCCACACCTGGTTCAGCGCCACCTCAAGCGGTAAAAACACACCACTCGAAGAGATCAGCAGCGTC
>DASWUZ010000216.1:0-3362 GCA_036401395.1 Acidisarcina sp. | reverse complement strand
TGAGAGATGGGCTCTTCGCGCGGCAACAGGACCCCTACTTCTCCGCGTCCACCGGCAGCATCGCGTAACTTACGAAGGCTACTTTCGAGCTATCGGGCGACCAGGAAGGCACGTTGATTGTGCCCTGTCCGCCCCATAGTTTAGCCAGCAGGTGCGCCTCGCCACCCGCCGCCGCGATCACTCGCAGCGTTACGTCCAGGCTCCCCGGATGGCCGGGCGTCCCCGCCGGATAGGCGAGGAATACGATCGATTTGCCGTCCGGCGAAGGATGTGCGAACCAATCTTCGGTCGCATCGTGCGTCACCTGCTCCGCGCCGGTGCCGTCGGTATGCATTCGCCAAATCTGCATGTGCCCCGACCGCGTTGAGTTGAAGTAAATCCAAACGCCATCTGCGGAATAGTCTGGGCCGTCGTTGAAGCCAGCCGCCTTGGTGAGTTGAGTGGGCTCGCCTCCTGTGGCGGGAACGGTGTAGATGTCGAACTCGCCCTTGCGTTCGCCAACGAAGGCAAGCGTCTTGCCATCGGGCGACCATCCATGAAAATAAGAAGGCGCATCGGCCGTGATCTTGACCGGTTTGCCACCGCTCGCGGGCATGACATAGACGCGCGATCCGCCGGGTTCGGTTGAGTCGGAGAACGCGATCCACTTGCCGTCGGGCGATAGTCCGTGGTCGTTGTTTAACTTCATCTCGGGCAGGGAATCGAGTACCACCGGCGGCTTTCCATTCCAGGTCATCACTGTGCCGCGGCCCGGTTCGCCACCGACGGCGGCAGCCTCAACGCGCTCGAGTCGGCCGTTCTCGTTGATAAGCAAGCCGGACTCATCGCGCAGCCAGTTCGGTGCCTCGAAGTGTCCGGCCTCGGTGTAGACCACGCGCCGGTCGGTGGAGGCGATCGCGACTGTCTCCAGTGTGCTTGCCAGCACACCTCCCGCACTCGTCGCGGCGGTCGCCGGGCCTGCGGCACTCAACTCTACTTTGGAGAAGGTAGCCTTCTCCACGGCATCTTTATCGTGGGCGCAAACCCCGATCCCCAAGTAATAGCCGCTCTGCATCGGCAGCTTCATCGCCGCGCCGGAGAACTTCCATCCCCCACCCGCTTCCTCAGAAAACAGGTAGAAGAAATCGCCACGCTTCACCAGCCGCAGCGCTGCCGGGCTCGAAAGGCCAGTCTCCACTTCGCGGGTCACGCCGCCTTTCTCGTCGCGATATTGAAGCGAAATCAGCCCGTCCCCGTGCCGCGCAATATCCACGTATGGCGAATCAGCGTCGAGGCTCTGTCGCATCATCAGCATCGCCTTGCGATGTGCATTCCCGCCCGTCCCAACAAAGCTGATCGCCGCGCTCAGGGCTGCGTCTGGGCCATCCAACTTCTTCCACACGAACTGCAGCGCATCGGAGGTGCCCCAGACATTCTCGCCGCTCCCCGTCAGAGTAAATACTCCCGTCGCGGAGTCAAACGCGGCCGACCCGGAATGCAGCACCGTGCCAACGTCGCCGTGACCTGAGAAGGTACCGACCGGCGCACCGCCAGCACTCGACTGCCCGGGAGCCGAAGCGGTCACCGCGAGGGCAATGGCGATCAACCCGATCGGCCGAACCAGACTCAATCCCGAACGCCACCCCAGACCCGATCCGAAACTCGACCGATGATTAGCCACTCCCCCTACCTCCCCGACAATCAAACGCCAAACTACCACAACCCCTGGTACTAGTGTCCGGAGTCAAATATTTCCGGCACGGCGAGCCAGTCATAGCAGCAAGGGGGCACGGTGCGCCCAGACGGGACCAGAGTTACCCGGTAAGGCCCCACACCCACCAAGGGAGTAGCCATTCAAACCCGCGCCCGCTGTTACCATCAGAGACAGTCGTGTCAGCGATACTTAACTCGCCATGTCAAAGCTGAGAACCTGCCGCGAAGCTGCTTGTCGTGTCGTCGTCCATCGTGTCGTCGCGTTGCTGGCTTGCGTTTCACTGGTGCTGCCGGCTCCGGCTCAGGGCCGCCGCGCGCCCAAGCCGATCGAAACCCCTATTGCCTACAGCGCTTACAACGCCCATCCCAAGCTGGTGATCATCGTGGTGATCGACCAGTTTCGCGGCGACTACCTTGACCGTTACCATGCCGATTTCAAGGGGCGAGGGTTTCGGCTTTTCCTCGATCACGGAGCTTACTTCCCGGACTGCTATTACGACTACGCGAACACTAAGACCGCCCCGGGCCACTCTACCCTCGGTACCGGAGCCTACACCGACGGACATGGCATCGCCAGCAATGAGTGGTGGGACCTCAAGCGCAACAAAGAACGGCCTATTTCGTCGGTAGAGGATGAACGTTACCGCCAGGTCGGAGGGCCTGTCACCAACACGGCGTCGCCGACTTCCACCGGATCGCCAACCACAGCCCTGACAAGTGTGGGCGGATATATGGCTCCAACCGACTCGGCTATCGGAGCATCGCCCCGCAACCTGCTGGCCTCGACCATTGGCGATGAACTCCGCCTCGCGACCCAAGGCCAGTCAAAGGTCTACGGCATTTCTCTCAAGGACCGGGCGTCGATCCTGCCTGCAGGCTCAGCCGCAAACGCTGCCTTCTGGATCGATCAGAACTCGGGCTACTTCGTGACTTCGACTTACTACACCCCGCAACTTCCCGCGTGGGCCACCGCGTTCAACACCAGCGGGCGCATCGAGCAGGCATACAAGGATTCCCAGCCCGCACCAGCCGCAGCGGTCTCAGCCCCCAATGCCAAGACGGCGACCGGCAGGAGGAAGCTCAGCCGCCAGACGGCGAAAGCCGAAACGGAAAAACCGGCAATTATCGCGAGCCTTCCCCCTGCGAGTCAACAAACGGGTCCGGGCCCAACCGGCAAAGGTTTCTACGGCATAGTCGGCAGCACCCCAGCCGCGAACTCCTACGAACTCGACTTTGCCCGCGCCCTAATCCAGGGCGAACAGCTAGGCCAGCACCCCACCACCGACCTCATCACAATATCGCTCTCCGCCAACGACATCATGGGCCACCAGGCCGGCCCTGACTCCACCTACGAGCGTCAGATGGTCGACGGCCTCGACACTGACCTCGACAGCTTCTTCAGCTGGCTCGATAAAAGCGTCGAGGGCGGACTGCCCAACGTCATGATCGCGCTTTCTGCGGACCACGGCATTGCGCCTATCCCCGCCGAAGCCGCGAAGCTGGGAATCCCCGCCGTTTCGGTCAGCTTGGGCAAGATTATCGCCAGCGTCAACGAGGCTATCAATCTGAAATTCTCCCCCGGCGAAGGCGTAACCTACCTCCTCGGCCACCAGGAGCTTCCTTACCTCGCCCTCAATGCGCCCGCCTTTGAAAAATCAGGCATCAACGAA
>DASWUZ010000215.1:0-3455 GCA_036401395.1 Acidisarcina sp. | reverse complement strand
GATGTCTTTCTGCTCGATGAGCAGGGGGAGACGGCGTTCAGCGGCGGCCTCGATCTCGCCGTAGTTTTCGCGAAGCTCGGGAGGGACCCAGTCCATGCCGAGGGCGTCGTAGATTTCCTCTTCGGTGGCGGCGGCTACGGTGGAGCCGTCTTCGATGCGGGCGAGCGCGTATTCGCTGAGCGTGTAGCCGCGCTTGATCGCCCGCTGGCGCAGGGTCACGTTGTGCATCTTTGAGCCAGTGAAGTATTGGAGGGCCGCGCCGTAGGAGCCCTCGGGGAGCAGTCGCACATCGACCTGCAGGCCGGAGCGGAGGCTGAAGCTGACCTTGTTTGGGCCCTGCGCGATGATGGCGTTGATGGGCGGGTAGGCGGCCATGTGATCGGCGGCGGCCTGGACTATGTCCGCGCTGCAGGCGGGGCCGGTGACGAGCAGGTCCAGGTCGCCGACGGTTTCGCGACCGCGGCGGAGGGAGCCGGCAGGGGTGACGGTTTCAACGCCCGGGAAAGTCTTGAGGTAGGCGACGATTTGCTCGGCGGCAAGCTCGGCGTCGTCGAGGTGGAAGCGGCCAGAGCGGGAGCGGTATTCGATGATGCCTTTGCGGAGTTTTTCAACCGCCTTTTCGCCGAAGCGGGGCAGGTCATTGAGCTTGCCTGCGTCGATGGCGGCCTGCAGCGAATCGAGGTCGGCGATTTGAAGCTCCTCCCATAGCGTCGAAACTGACTTGGGGCCCATGCCGGGGAGTTTGAGGAGTTGGAGCATCGAGGGGCGATATTTCAGGAGGAGTTCTTCGCGGAGGGGGAGGTTGCCGGTGCTCTCCATCTGCTGGATGTTGTGCGCCATGCCTTTGCCGATGCCAGGAATTTCCTGGAGCTTTTTGGGGTCGCCGGCGATGTCGCTTAGCTGGGTGGTGGTGGACTCGACGGCTTCGGCGGCGCGGCGGTAGGAGCGGATGCGGAATGGGTCGCCTCCGCTGATTTCTAGCAGGTCTGCGGTCTCGTTTAGGAGGCTCGCTATAGCGCGATTATCCATGAGTGATTAGAGCATGGTCGTGAGAGTCGGGCAGCTACCTAAGGGCGGTAAGGGAGTTGTGAGGTAAGAAATGCCCTAAGCTCCTCGTTCGTCCTCGTCATACATTCCCAGATTACGATGATTCGCCAACCCGCAGACTCCAGCGTCTCGCAATTTCGTACATCGCGCTCAGCAGTTCGTTGCCGCTTTGCTGCCCAGAATTCCGTTCTAGTTTTGGGAATGACGCTGCCCCATCTACAGTTGTGGCTGTGCCAAAAGCACCCATGTACAAAGATAGCTGCGCAGTGTTTAGCTAGTACGATATCAGGCTTCCCCGGCAAGTCCTTTCTGTGAAGGCGATACCGGTATCCAAGTGAATGCAGAAGCGAACGTACCCTCATTTCTGGCTTGGTGTTTCTACCTTTGATCGCAGCCATGTTACGGCTACGCTGCTCCGTTGTATGGACGTCTGTCACTCTTCAGGACGCTCCCGCCCGTTTCTCTTTCTCCTTGACCATCGTGGTAAAGCTTTGGACGTCCATGAGTGACTGCTGCTGTTCAACTGCGTAGGTAGCGTGGAGACTACGCGGAATCACAAGTTGAATTCTGTGATCTTGCATCTCTTTGGTTTGATTTCTGCTGATGGCTGCCTCTAAGGTCAGCAGGTGTTTGATCTCGATGCGATTGGCCTCGGCTAGGACCTGGCGCCACCTATCCTTACACGTCGTTTTTGCCCCTAGCATTGTCAGGAGCGTGGCATCATAGCCTCGATCTTTGTATTCTGAACTGCCCGGGAATAGGAAATCAGGTTTCGACCTGTCCTCAGTTTTAGCTCCACGCTCATAACGAATTACATTCGCTTTGAAAATCGCCTCGAAATGGTTTTCTAAAGCGTAGCCGGATCTGCTCTTGCGTCGATTTTGCACTTTTAAGGAAAAGGCAATGAAGCCATCGACGTCATCGACAAAGCCCTTTTGCAGACGGTCGGCAAGTAAATGCTTTTCTAAAGTGCGGAATAATATTTCCTCTCGCTCCATCCACGCCATGAGTGCTGTGTCGGGATCGGAGCTTATTGGATTGATTTCCGGCAGCGTTGATCTGGCATATGCGGAGAAGATATTGGTCGAAGGAAATACTCCCCCAAACTTGGCAAGCATGGTGTCGAGATAACTCCTAGGGGCATCCGGTACCTCCGGGACTATGCCAAGTTGCTCAAGAATGAGGCCGGACGCGAAGTGGATGCGATCTTGGTCGGTTTCCAAGGCTTCGCGGATTGAGAATCCCGTCAAGCTGGGAGCTTCAATGCCGAACAGCCACAGAATCTGGCTTGTAATAGTCGAACCGCCTTGGGCAATAATCGCAAGAAGATTGCCATCGGGCTTCCTGGCTATTACAAGTAGGTCACCTTCAGCTGCACAAACCGAGACGGTCGTTTGCGGGAAGTATAGGCGGTATTCGGCCGAACGACTCGCTATATTTTCCCTTGAGTCATACCAAGTGAGATAACCGTCATCGACGAGAGGGTCCGGGTCATTATCGCTAAGATAGATGAATGTCGCCTTGAACGTCTGTCTTTGATCACCGAGGAGCCGACGTAAGGCTTTGACCCCGTTGAATTCGTGTTGATTGCTGCTGACGGGCTCGGCCTCGACAGCGCTCAACGTCTTTATTGCGACGCCAGTGAAGAATTCCGAGAGATAGCCACGTTTCATATAGTTTCTAAAGCGTCAGGCAATCATAGGGATTGCGAGGGTACCGGTTTCCCCATGCCACTGGACAGCGCAAACATGCGGTACTATTATCCGCGCGACTTCGCTAATGACCGGGACAACCACACTATTGCCAAATTGCTTGTAAGCCTGAGTATCGGAAACAGGGATGCGGAAACTGTCGGGATAACCCATAAGCCGAGCGCATTCTCTGGGTGTTAGCCTGCGCGGAGACCTCTTTTTTCCCCTGCTGACTAAAATTTCCGAGCCATCTTTGTAATAGCGGGCCGAGAGTGTGCGACTGACTGATTCAGGGGTGACTAGCCCGAAGCCAAACCCATTGCCTGCCTTTCTGTGTTTTTCCGCGTAGGCTTGCAAATATGCCCAGAGCTTTTCCGTCAGGACGTACTTGGAATGAACCTTCGCTTTTTCTCCCGTCGTATATGGCTCCTCCGCATCTTCCGTGCTGTCCTCTGGATGCAAAATAGAACCTAATCTTGGCCCTGCTTCGGGTTGATGAAACGAGTCGAAAGAGAAATCCGTCTGCTCTCGAAATCCTACGATAATGATGCGCTCACGGTGTTGAGGTACAAAACTTTGAGCGTCGATTACCTTCGCATGAATTTCATAATTGAGGTCGTTCTTCAAAGTCTCCTTTATTACCCGAAAAGTGTTTCCACCATCATGCGCGACTAGGTTTTTAACGTTTTCCAGCACGAACGCCCGAGGGCGCTTTTT
>DASWUZ010000214.1:0-4279 GCA_036401395.1 Acidisarcina sp. | reverse complement strand
AGCTGCTTAGTTCTGGAGCGTGCTCGTCTGCCCCAGTGAAAAGATCGGCAGATAGAGCGCGATCAGTATAACCACGACAACGACGCCCATTACGATCAGGATCGCCGGCTCGATCAGTGCCAGCGCCGCGGTCAGGGCGGTCTGGACGTCCTCCTCAAAGAATTCGGCGACCGAGTTCAGCATCTGTGGCAGTGCGCCCGTGTTTTCGCCGACTTCAACCATTTCGGTCGAAAGGTCGGGGAACACCTTCGTCTCTTCGAGGCTTTCAGACAGGCTTTTGCCCTCGCGAACTCTCCCCACTGCAGAAGAGACGGCTCTGGCAATGCTTTTGCTCGAAATGGATCGTGCGGCGGTTTCAAGCGATGAAACCAGGGGTAGTCCGCCCTGCAGCAGGGTGGAGAGGGTGCGGGCGAAGAGCGCGACCTGGTACTTGAGCCAGATGCTGCCGAAGATGGGGAGCTTGATGCGGATGGCGTCGAGGCGGCTGGCGCCGGCGGAGGTTTTGGACCAGCGGTAAACGCCGTAGATGGCAATGGCAACGACCGGCAGGACATAGAAGAAATAATGCTGCGCGGCGTTGCCGACGGCCAGCAGGGCGAGAGTGATGCCGGGTAGTCGGCCTCCGACGGAGTCGTAAAGCTTGGCGAACTGCGGAACCACGAAGGTGATGAGGAAGATGAAGAGGGCGAAGACCATGCTGAGGAGCAGTGCGGGATAGATGAGCGAGGCTTGGAGTTTTTTGCGGAAGGTGAGCGAGACGCGTTGGAAGGCGAGGTAGCGGCCAAGGACTTCTTCAAGGTTGCCGGACCGTTCGCCAGCTAGCAGGGTAGTGACGTAGATGACGGGGAATCCGCCCTGGGCTTCAAAGGCAGCGGAGATGGATTCGCCCGTGCGGACGCGGGCGGCCACGTCGCGGAGCTGGGCGGCGAAGACTACGTTACGCTGGCTGGTGGCAAGCATTTCGAGCGAGCCAAGAATGGGCAGGCCAGCGCGGACCAGGGTGAGAAATTGCTGGTTGAAGATGATGAAGGTTTCGAGTTTGGCTTGCTTGCGTTTGCCGGAGAAGCCCTTGGGTTTGACGGAATAGACATGGTAGCCGGCCTGGGAGAAGCGTCCGCGCAGTTCCTCAGCGGTGGCGGCCTGCTGGATCTGTTCCTGGATGCGGCCGCGTTCGTCGCCTAGCCTGATTACGAATTCCGCCATCGTTGCTCCGTGCTTTTCTTCCCGGGTTTAGAACTTTATTCGTTAGCGCTGGTGCTTCTGTTTGGTCCCACTGATCGCTGAAGAGCGCGATGAATGGGGCACCCGCTTTCCTTTGGTGGCACTGTGGTTTAGACGGGTGAACTAGCGGCTCGGCTACGGCTTGGTTTGTCTAAGGTTCAACGATATCAGTTTGGCGATGCGCCCTGTGGGGCTTACGACCCAGGGGAGGCTTATTGCGTTCCAGTTGCCGTTGTCAATGGGGGTCCACGTGCGGCCGTCGTCTCGGCTTATATCGGCTCCGTTGGTGCCTACGGTGATCCATAATTTGTCGGCTTCGTCCCAGGCTACGGCGGAGCGATAGCCGTGGGGCGGTTTAGTGGCTGCGGTCCAGGTCTTGCCTCCGTCGGCGGTCCATGCGGCGGTGCCGGCGGGGTCGTTTGGTTTGGCGTAGTCGCCTCCTGCGGCCATGCCGTGCTGGGGGTCTCTGAATGCTAGTGAGAAGACGCCGGATGAGTCGGTTCCGCTCGCAAGTGGGATGGGGACGCTTAGCCAATCGCGCGACACTATCATCCCTGGAGAACCCTCATGGTCCGACATGCGAAAGCGATGTATGGCGCGGAATACTCGTGAACCTCCCGTCCCGCCAACGCCAACCCATGTGGATGAATCGACCATGAGGCGATTGGGGGCTTCAGAGTCGGGGAGTTGAATGAGAGCGGAATTGCTAGCGGCAAATGCTGCTTGACCTACGACCGCAGTAGGTCCGGTAGCGGCCCATACCTGGAACTGACGGTAATTCGGGAAGTTGATATCCGCGAAGTTCATGATCTTGAAACTGCCATCAACGGGATCGCCGAGGATCGTGCCTGTCTGAGAATCGTCGAATGCCATGGCGTCCCAGAAGCCTTTGGGGTCGGGGTTGGCATAGGTGAGCTTCCAGTGGGAGCAGCCGTCGGTGGTTTTGTAGAGACGGGACTGGTCGCCCGGGCCGCTCGACATGGCTACGGCGGTGTTGGCTTCCCAGCCCCAGATGGCGCGGAAGTCGAGCTTTTCAGCTCCGGGAGGCACGGCGCAGGTCTGCCATACGTAGCCGGAGTCTTCGGTGCGAAGGACCGTGCCATTGGCTCCGCTGGCCCATGCCACTCCAGTGCCGGGGACGGCGTGGATGCCTCGGAGGCTGGCGGTGGTGTTGCTCGTCTCCATCTCGAACGCGCCGGAGTGGGATGCAGAGGCGGAAGTGGAAGCTCGGGCCTTGACGGTTGCTTGCTTGTGGGCGGAGAGGTTGGGCATCCAGTTCGCCCCGCTGGTAATGATTAGCATCAGCGCAGCGAAGAGCGCGATGACGATGATGGCCAGCGGCGGGTTTTTGGCGGATGAGTTGAATCGGTGAGTGATCACGGATGCTCCAACTGAGGTTTAGTCGAGGATATCCCGGCCGAGTTCCTGGTTATACATGTGCCGAACAGCGAGGTTTAGGGCGGCCGCTCTGCTAAGCTATGGTCACTTCGGTAACTATTTGCAGAGCATTTCGGAGGGGTGTTTGGCTGTCGTTGAGTTGGACCGGATTTCTAAATCTTACGAGAGCAAGGTTGCCGTAAAGGACCTCAGCCTCTTGATCGAACCGGGCATTATGTTTGGGCTTCTGGGGCCGAATGGCGCCGGAAAGACCTCCAGCATTCGCATGATGATCGGCATTACCCGGCCTGATTCCGGCACTGTAAGTCTGTTTGGCAAACCCTTCGCCCGTGGCAGCCTCGCGCGGGTGGGCTACTTGCCCGAGGAGCGCGGCCTCTACAAAAAGATGAAAGTGATTGACCAGCTTGTCTTCATGGGGGAGCTCCACGGCCTCGATGCGAAGACGGCGGAGAAGCGTGCTCGCGCGTGGAGCGAGAAGCTGCAAATCTCAGAAGCTCTGGACAAGAAAACGGAAGAGCTGTCGAAGGGAATGCAGCAGAAAATCCAGTTTATCGCCACGATGCTGCACGAGCCCGAGTTGATCATTATGGATGAGCCTTTTTCGGGATTGGATCCTGTCAACGCGACCCTGTTGCAGGACGTGTTACTGGAGCAGAAGAAGGCCGGCAAAGCGATCCTGTTTTCAACTCATCGCATGGACCAGGTGGAGAAACTGTGCGACTCGATTTGCCTGGTAGATCGCGGTGAAGCAGTGCTCGCTGGCACGATGCGCGAGGTCAAGTCGCGGTATGAACGCAATCGCGTGGTCATTGAGTTCGAGGGAGACGATTCGTTTCTGCGGCATGAGGCTATTGCCGAGTTTCGTAACTACGCGGGACAGGTTGAGATCAAGTTGCGCGACGGCGCCGACTCGCAGGCCTTGCTGCACGCGGCTGCCAGCGGAGCGCGCATTTTTAGATTTGAATTGATGGAGCCTTCGCTGGAAGAGATTTTCATCCAGACGGTGGGAGGAAATTCCGATGCCTAACAACATCGCGCTCATCGCCAAGCGCGAATACCTGGAGCAGGTCCGGGGCAAGGCGTTCAAGTTGACGACCATCCTGATCCCGGCAATTTTCATCTGCATCTTCGGGGTGGGCTATCTTGCCGGGAAAAACTCCGGAAATGGCAAGCACCTCGTAGTGGCCGCTGCCGACCCGGTACTCGCCAGGCAAGTGAAAGAAAAACTATTGAGCGACACCGACTCCCATACGACTGTCGATGTTGCCTCGCCCGCTTCGGAAGCGGACCGCGAGCAGTTGATCAGGCGAATTACATCGAAGCAGATAGACGGGTTCTTGTGGCTCGAAGTGAAGCCGGGAGACACCGCGCCACACGGGACATATTATTCGCAATCGTCGGGTGATTTTGTGACGACGTCGCGGCTGCAAAGCGCTGTGAGTCACTCGATCGTGCAGCAGCGGCTGGCTGCGCGGGGATTTCAGCAAACGGAAATCGATAGCATTACAAAAACTGCGGACATTGAAACACGGCAGATTGACAAGAACGGCAATGCAAGCACCAGCAACGCCATGGGGACCTTCTGGGCGGCTTACATCATGGCCTTTCTGCTGTCGTTCACGGTGATTTTGTATGGAATGAACGTCGGGCGTTCGGTGAT
>DASWUZ010000213.1:0-1983 GCA_036401395.1 Acidisarcina sp. | reverse complement strand
TCGAGCAACGTCAAAGAAAAGGGTTCCTTGGGTTGTGCATTCAAAACCATGCGGACGGCCAAGGGCATTTTTCTTGCTGACGCCAGCGATCGAGAAGGGTTGGCATGGGAAGCCAGCCAGCAAGACATCATGGTCCGGAATTTCCTCTTCGTCAAAGGGAACGATGTCCCCGATCAGGGGATGGTTGTTTCCGTAGTTTTCGATATAGGTCTTCTGCGCCCAAGGGTTCCACTCGCTGGTAAATACGCATTGCCCCCCTGCCTTTTCGAAGCCAATTCTCATTCCGCCTATTCCAGCGAAAAGATCAATGAACTTAAAAGTGCTTTTTACAGGACTCACCTGATTCGTACGGAGCATGTCGAATAGGGCGTATTGCAAATAAGCTGGGCAAGTGGTCTTTCTTGTTTCCCATCGTGAGATGGTCTTCGGGTCTACCTGAAGACGGTTTGCTATTTCCCGTTGGGTCAGACGCTGACGGACCTTAGCCAGCAGTCTTAGAGGATCTGGTGAGGGATTTGGTGAGTATTCGCTAGGCATGTCAGAGGACATTTTGTCCGATCTGGAACCCTGTGTCTAGGCTTATATAGGGCTATTGCCGAGGGAGTTCCATGATTGGAAACATATTCCCGAGGTCAACCCGGATGGCCTTAAGCCTACGAGTCGGTGTAGACGAAGGCAAAAAAACGTATTAAACGTCTTTCGATTAGCGTTCGCGCGAAGCGACCTACTTATGCTTCGCGGTGAAGAGTAGGAGCAGGAAGATCAGGATGGGGATTAGGCCCATGGCGCAGTAGAAGATCAGTTTGCCGCGCATTACGGTGCGGCGTTTTTGGCCTTTGGGGGTTTCTTTGCGGACGGTGACGCCTACCTGGTCCGGGTGGCGGAGGTCGTTGGCCAGTTCGCGGGCGGAGTGGTAGCGGTTGGTGGGGTCGCGTTCGAGGGCGCGAAAGATGATCTCCTGAAGCTGCGGCGAGATGGAGGGATCAATCTCCCCCGGCGGAGTGGGGTCGTTGAGCAGGCGGTCGTTCATGACGGCCAGGGGGTTAGGGCCTTCGAAGGGTACCTTGCCGGTGAGCATTTCATAGAGCATGACGCCGACCGCGTAGACGTCGGTGCGGGCGTCCCCGCGCTTGCCCTTGACCTGCTCGGGGGCGATGTAGTCGGGTGTACCGAGGGTGGTCGAAAATTGCGCAAACGTAAGCCGGCGCGAGCCCGCGTTGGCGGCGATGCCGAAGTCGATCAGCTTGATCCTGTCGTCGGCGTCGACCATGATGTTTTCAGGTTTAAGGTCGCGGTGAACGACGCCGTGAGTGTGAATGTATTCGAGAGCATCGCAGATGGCGATGGTGATGCGCACGGCGCGCTCGGGGTCGATTCGCTCGCCTGATCTGAGGATAGTGCGCAGCAGCGTGCCGTCAACCCACTCCATGGTCATGTAAACCCGGCTGCGGTTCTCGTTGGCGAGGACTTTGACGACGCCGGGGTGGTCCATCTTGACCCCGATGACCTCTTCGCGCTTGAAGCGCTCAAAGAGGTTGATGTCCATCTCGACTTCGGGGTGGGGGATTTTAATGGCGACCGGTTGGCCGGTGTCGAGGTCGGTAGCGCGGTAGATGGAGGCCATGCCGCTGCGGGCGACGAGGTCATTCAGTTGGTAGTGGTCCAGTTGTTGTCCGGCAGTGAGTTCTTTCATGACCTTCTTTGTTGGGAGCGCTGAGCTTGCGATTCAACACGCTATCGGAGTTTATATGGTCGGCCTCGATACATGCCCATGCGCTCTACGGCGCGGATGCGAATTAACTGCACGCTGGCGTTGTCTCCCCCATCGGACTCATTAGCGATGGCGATCATCTTGCGGGTCGCTTCGTCGAGGCTCGGGCTGGTGGTGGCGATTCGCGCCATGTTCTCCATTGAAAGGGCGCCGTGGAGGCCATCCGAGCATAACAGCATCATGTCACCGGGTTGTAGCTGGACGAGCCGGGT
>DASWUZ010000212.1:0-2482 GCA_036401395.1 Acidisarcina sp. | reverse complement strand
GCCGATTCCGGCGCGTTTGCCATCGGCGACTGCGTCGACTACTTCGCGTCCACCGTTGGTGCAATCGCCGCCGGCGAAGAACTTCGGATGAGAACTCTGACCGGTGACGCGGTCGATGAGGATGCGTCCGTGCTCAAGTTCAATTTTGTTGGAGTTTGCGAGGAGGGCCGTGTGCGTGGACTGGCCGATTGCGAGGATCAGGAGGTCGACCGGAAGAGCGTGTTCCGATCCGTCGAGCGGTATCAATGAGCCGTCGTCACAGGCCGCGAGCTTGATAAGGTGCAGCATCTTGATTGTTGTATCGCCTTCGATGCTAGTCGGCTGCACGTGCCATAGAAACTTCACGCCTTCCTGGGTGGCGTGTTCGTATTCGAATTGAAAGGCTGACATTTGTTCGGGGCCGCGGCGGTAGATCATGGAAACCTCCGACGCACCGAGCCGCACCGCGGCTATGGCCGCGTCGATTGCGGTGTTCCCTGCCCCAACCACCGCCACGCGCCCAGAGACAGTCGTAATTTCATGTGACTTGTATCCGGCGATGAAGTCGAGAGCGTTGGTCACGCCAGGCAGGGTCTCACCGGGAATGCCCAACCGATGAATCGCGCCAAGGCCCATGCCGATGAAGATGGCATCGTGAGACTGTTCGAGTTCGCCGAGCCGGGGCGAGTCGATGGTGGTCTCGAAATGGAAGTCGACGCCCAGTTGAGAAAGCATATCGATCTCGCGAAGGCTCTCTTTGAGCGGCAGCTTGTACTCTGCGACCCCATAGGTATTTAGGCCGCCGGGCAACGGGCGCGCGTCATAAATATGAGCCCGGATGCCGCGACGGCGAAGTTCGGCAGCGCAGGCGAGCGATGCTGGTCCCGCGCCGATGAGTGCGACTGAAAGTCCTGTCTCGGGGCCCGCTTCAAATGGAAGCGAAGCGCCGCTGTCATAAAAGTCGTCGATCGCGAATCGCTGAAGTCTTCCGATTTGGATGGGCTTCGCGGTGTGGTGATTTAATACGCATGCTCCCTCGCAGAGCACCTCGACGGGGCAGGCGCGAGCGCAGCTGCCGCCGAGAATATTGGCGTCGAGGATGGTGCGGGTCGCGCCCGATACATTTCCGCTCGCGAGCTTTTTGATGAAGCTCGGAACATCGATGTGAGTCGGGCAAGCGGTCGTACATGGCGCATCGAAGCAGTACAAACAGCGGTTCGATTCAATAAAGGCAGCGCTGCTATCGAGAGGCGGGTGGATGTCCGCAAAACGCGCGGCGATCTCGGACGCGTCCGCAGCTTTGAACTGGCCCTGGGCGAAAGCAGTCATCGAGTAAGTGTCTCCGCGCAGCGAATGACCGTGAGCGCGGTGTCTGGAAGCGTGCCATGAGCGGAGGACACCATCGGATGAGCTGAACTGAACAACCAACGAGTGAGGAATCCCGGCATGATCCTCCTTGACTGCTCAGATTTTATTTCGGTGGTTACGATTATGCACCATCCGTGTGCGGGGACAGGGTCGCGCGACGGAACTCGCGACGACCTATCGTGAGGCTAACCAGTCCTTGGTCTTCCGGGCGAGACGGCTGAAGGCAATCACGGCAAGCTCCAGATGTTCCTCGCGCGTATCTTCGAGTTTATTGTGGCTGAGCCCCGCGAGGGACTGAACGAACATCATCGCGGTCGGGATGCCGGCGCGCGAAACTTCAGCAGCGTCATGCAACGGCCCCGATGGCAGGCGATGGGTTGTTCCGGCAGTCTCCATGATGGCTTCATCGCAAAAGCCGGCCAGGGTCGCGTCGAATGGAACGGGCTCGATGCTCCAGATGCGCGCCCACTCCACCGTGCAGCGCTCTTCCGCGGCAAACTGTTCGCTTGCGGCCTTGGCCTCGCTGAACATCTCTGCAAGAATTCCTGCGTCCAGGTCGCGCATGTCCAGGGTCGTCTCGCAGCGGCCCACGACCGCTGTAACAATGCCGGGGAAGGTCTTCACGCTGCCCATGGTCGCGACGGCGTCTGGATACTTTCCAGCGATCTTGCGAATTTCGAGCGCGAACTTTGCAGCGGCAGCGAGGGCGTCACGTCTGACGGCCATGGGCGTCGATCCTGAGTGGGCTTCCTGACCGGTAAAAGTTATCGCGTGGCGCTCAACTCCTTTCGTGCCGAGCACTGTTCCTAGTGGAAGATCGAGCGATTCGAGAACGGGGCCTTGTTCAATGTGAAGTTCTAGATAAGCGGCTGCGTTCACGCGCTCACAGCCAGCGTTTCCTATTTCAGAAACATTTATGCCGCAGCCATGCAGAGCGTCTTCGAGGCGCACTCCATCACGATCGGTGCGGAGCCGGTCGGACTCAATGCTGTGGGTTCCAGCGAAGGCCGAGGAACCGAAGAGACTGCGTCCGAAACGCGCGCCCTCCTCGTCGGCCCAGTCCACCAGGCGCACGGTGATCGGTGGCCGCCCTTTGAATTCCTCCGAGATGCTGCGTAAAACTTCGAGCGCCGTG
>DASWUZ010000211.1:0-14691 GCA_036401395.1 Acidisarcina sp. | reverse complement strand
CATGATCGGGAAGCCGATCACGGACAGTGAGAAGGTGCGCGCGCGCAGCAGCTTCAGAAACTCATACTTCGTTTCCTTCACATAGAGACTCAATGTAGGCGCGAAGCCAAGCGTCGTAGGGCGGATGCTAAGAACGGCGGTTGTCATGGTGGTCCTTTCTCAAACTTCGCTCAAAATGCTCTCGTTGATTGTGCAATTAATGTGTGCCTGCGACTGTTACGACTTTGCCGCATTGTCATCCGCGCGGGTCAATTCGAGGAACGCGTCTTCCAGTCCGGCGCTCGAAACCTCAAGCTCGCGCAGCCCTCCGTCCTGCAGCAGCATCGTGCGCACGACGCCCTCCGGCGCGGACGACGTCACCACCACCGCCTCGCGGTCCTGCTGCACATCGATCACCGAGGGGAGTGCGCGCAACACGCTTAGATCGATCGACGTCACGCAGCGTATGCGGCGGCCGGAGACGCGGCTCTTCACCTGCGCCGGCGTTCCTTCGGAGATGATCTGGCCCTTGTTGATCACCACGATGCGGCGCGCGAGCGCGTCTGCTTCCTCAAGGTAGTGGGTCGTCAGGAGCACGGTCTTGCCGCTGGCCGCGAAGGAGCGGATCTGGTCCCACAGGCCTCGGCGTGATTCGATGTCCATGCCAACGGTGGGCTCATCGAGAAAAATCAGGTCGGGATTGCCGCAGCACGCCAGGCCAAACAACACCCGCTGCTTCTGCCCACCTGAGAGCTTGTCAAACTGCTTGTCCTCAATCCCGCCCAGCTGCGCGATGCGCACGATCTCGGACACCGGCAACGGGTCGGGATAATAGCTGCGAAAAAGATCAATGTGCTCCTTGACCTTCAGCGTGCCCGGCACGCGGCTGACCTGCAGCATGGCGCCGATGCGCATCCGGGCCACGGGGTCGCGCGGGTCGAGGCCGAAGATGCGCACATCGCCCGCAGTCGGAGAGATGAGTCCCAGCAGCAGCCTCACCGCCGTAGTCTTGCCAGCGCCGTTGGGGCCGAGGAGGGCGACTACTTCGCCGGGATGCAGGCTTAGACTGAGGTTGTTCAGGGCAAGATTTGTGCCGTAACGCTTGGTGACTCCGCGTAAATTGGCGACGGTCGTCGTTGTCTGAGATGCGGAGGCGGCCATCGTGCTTCCGGCCTTGTTCGCGGCGGCGTGGCTTGCAGTGCTTTCGGTGTCCATACGATCCAGTGTAGTTGCGGCCATCAGAAGCCCTCCTGTGCCCGGCAGTGGCTGGGCGGCTGAAAACATCATCAGCCAGCATAGGGTGTCTTCGCAGTGGAAGTTGTCACCATCATGGGTGACACTTGTCATGCCGTGATTGGCCGCGCAGTGTTTGCGAGGCTGCGACGTTGCGGCGCTCGTCCGAAGCAGTTAGAGTCGCCCATATTGAAAAAGCAAATTTTTACTCCGGAACAGCGTATTCAGTTTGGCCAGGCGCGGCGTAAGCAGCTGCCGCGTATGGCCCATGGGCAGTGGAAGGCGTCTGACCGCCGCCACGACCCTATGAAGCTCCTTGAGGAGTCCATGCGGGGCCGCGTGCCTTCGCTGGTGGCGCTGAAGTATGAGCGGATGGCTTGTTCGCCGTTTGGCTTTTTTCGCGGCGCGGTTCCGGTCATGGCCGCCGATCTTGCCGTCATGCCTAACACCACGATCCACTGTCAGCTCTGCGGCGACGCTCACGTTCGGAACCTGGGGGCTTATGCGGGAAGCGATGGGCGGCTGGTGTTTGACATCAATGACTTCGATGAGACGATTCACGGGCCTTTTGAGTGGGACCTGAAGCGGCTCGCCACAAGCCTTGTTCTCGCCGGCCGCGAAGATGGCGTGAAGGCATCGGCCAGCAAGGCGGCGGTGCTCACATTTGCGCGGCAGTATCGGCGGATGGTGCGTATTTTCGCGGAAATGCCGGTTATCGACCTGGCCCGTTATCAGATCCAGAGGATTGGCAGAGTCGCTACCATCTCGCAGGTGCTGCTCAAGGCAGAGCGCGCAACGCCCTTGCATTCGCTGATGGCGCTTACCGTGCCGGCGGGACCCAAGGGTACGGCAGTGAGTGAATTGGGGAACGGCGGTCCTCGACTTTTTCGCGAGGCCAGGCCTCTGCTCTTTCGTCTTCGCCCAAACCATGCGCGCGAGGTGATTGAATCGCTGGTGCGGTATCGCGAGAGCCTGCAGCCGGAGCGTCAACATTTTTTCTCGCAGTACCGGCCTGTCGACCTTGCATTCAAAATCGTAGGGACCGGCAGCGTCGGCCTGCGCGACTATGTGATTTATTTCGAAGGCAACGGCCCAGCCGATCCACTGTTTCTGCAAGTCAAAGAAGAGCCTGCCTCGGCCTATGCCCGCTATCTTGGCGCGGAGGGGACGGCGGAGCCAGCGATGCACCACCAGGGCCGCCGCGTTGTCGACGGCCAGCGCGCAATGCAGTTCCAATCCGACCCATTCCTGGGGTGGACGAGCATAGGTGAGCGCGACTACCTCGTGCGCCAACTCAATGATCACAAGGGTTCGATCGAGGTCGAAGATCTCTCGGCCGCTGGCCTGGTGGAGTATGCGAAGGTGTGCGGTGAACTATTGGCACGCGGTCATTCGCGATCAGGAGACCCTTGCGTGCTGGCCGGCTACCTCGGCAATGGTGCAAAATTTGATGAGGCGCTCGCGAGCTTCGCCGCAGCGTATGCTGACCAGACAGAGGCTGACTGGAAGACGTTGCGGAAAACCAGACATTTGAGCAAAGCAGCGAAGAAGCAACCTCCGAGCCCGACAGGTAAGTGACAGGGGTAGAAGGCTGAGGAATGCACAAGCCACCTATTATTCCGTCAAGAAATACACTCGTCCTGCGGTGCTTGCGTGTGGTCTCTGAGTCGGTCACCGATGACTCGCGGCCACAGCCGCACTCACTGACGCGCTACTTCGCTGGAGACCGTTGCCTCGTCGAGTCGGCAGGCGCTCCGGTATCGGGCTACAGTATTCAGCGCTACGACCTTCGACAGACGATACAAGTGATGAGCGGCCCCAGGCAGTATCGAGTCATGCCGATGTGGGATCTGGCGACTGATAAAGAGAGGGAGCAATTCAAGAGAGCCAGCCGTCAATCCGTCAAACGTCGTCCGGTTGATAAACGATCTGCCCATGAACTCAGAATCCGTTTCAAATATAAAAAGACAGGCGAGCAGCGGGAGATATTTGGTTTCCCCGCTCACCGCTGGCTGACTCTTCGTCGAGACGAGCACGATGATGTTCCGTCAGAGTACGCCGACGAAACCAGCACCGAGGCATGGTATCTCGATGCCGACTACCTCGAAGAGCGCTTCCCTGCCTTTTCGAGGAAATTGATCAAGGGAGGGTTTCTTCGGGCGACAAACCGCCCCACTACAACTTTTATAGAGCACGAGGGAGAACGCCCCTCGGGTCTGTGCGCATGGTCGCGATCAAGCTTGCGAAGCTGTCTCCGGTTGGCGGACGGCCAATGGCAAACGCACGCGATAGTCTGCTCGGAGCGCATAGTGAGTCTTACCGAAGAAGATCTTCCCGCGACCAAGTTTGAGGTGCCCGTGGGTTATCGTAAGCTACCCAGCTTTCCCACCAGGTGGTCGATGTTGCGTACCGATCTGCGCAACAATCTACTTCGGTTCGGAATCACCCTGCCCCAACGCGGCACTAGGGTTCCACCATCCGTGAAACGCCCCTCAGAGCATTGATCTTCCGTGCTGCACCGCTAAGTTAAACTGGAATCATGCTGCAACTAGCTGGCGCTGGAAAACGCTTTGGGATGAAGCTGCTCTTTGAGGGCGTCAACTGGCTTATTACGCCCAATGAGCGGACCGCGCTGGTGGGGGCGAACGGTACGGGCAAGTCGACAATCCTTAAGATACTGGCTGGGCTGGATGGCCTCGATTACGGCACCGTGCAGCGCGCTAAAGGCATGACGGTCGGCTACCTGCCGCAGGATGGGTTATCGCTTTCCGGGCGGACAGTTTTCGATGAGTGCCTTTCAGTGTTTGCCGAATTGCAGAGTATGGAAGCGGAGCTCGAGGCGCTTTATAGCCAGCTCGCCGAGCTGGACCATGAGAGCGCCGAATATCAGGTTGCCGCCGACCGCTTCTCCGACATCGATTCCCACTTCCGCGCGCATGACGGCTACGCGCTCGATGCGCAGGTTGGCATCGTCCTTGGCGGTCTGGGGTTCAGCAAAGAAGACTGGTTGCGCCGGACGGAAGAGTTCTCAGGCGGCTGGCAGATGCGCATTGCTCTCGCCAAACTGCTGCTGCAAAAGCCTGACCTGCTGCTGCTCGACGAGCCTACGAACCATCTCGACCTCGAGACCCGCGACTGGCTTGAAAATTATTTGCGTAACTACCCCAAGGCCTATGTGCTCATTTCGCATGACCGGTACTTTCTCGACGTGACGGTGAATAAGATCGTCGAGATTTGGAACAAGGGCATGCATGTGTATCACGGGAATTACGAAAAGTATCTGACGCAAAAGGCGGAGCGGCGATTGCAGCTTGAGTCCGCATACAAAAATCAGCGCGACCAGATCGAACATCTTGAGACATTCATCAATCGCTTTCGAGCTCAGGCCACCAAGGCGAAGCAGGTGCAGAGCCGCATCAAGGAGCTGGAAAAAATAGTCCGCATCGAGATACCTGAAGAGGAAAAGGCGATCCACTTTACCTTTCCGCAGCCGCCTCCTTCGGGGCGGACTGTGGTCGAGGTCACAAACCTTGGCAAGGCTTACGGGCCCAAGCAGGTTTTGAGCGACGTCAACTTTACGATTGATCGTGGCGACCGAATCGCGCTGGTGGGCGCCAATGGCGCTGGTAAGTCGACTTTGATTCGCATGCTCTCAGGTCAAGAGCCGCCGACTACCGGCACGCTCAAGCTTGGCCACAACGTGCTGGCGGAATATTTCGCGCAGAACCAATACAAAGTCCTCGACCCCTCGGCTCGTATGCTGGACGACATCAGTAATACGGCTCCGCGGGTTTCTCAAACCGAGTTGCGGTCTTTGCTCGGATGTTTTTTGTTCTCGGGGGACGATGCTTTCAAGACGCTTGGAGTGCTCTCCGGCGGAGAGCGTAACCGGTATGCGCTGGCGCGGATTCTGGTGAGCCCCGCAAACTTTCTCCTGCTTGACGAGCCTACCAACCACCTTGATCTGCGTGCTAAGGACGTGCTGCTGGAGGCGGTGAATTCATTTAGTGGCACGGTGATTTTTGTTTCTCACGACCGCTACTTCATCGACCGGATCGCCACACGCGTTCTCGAAGTAGAGGGCGGACACGTGCATGTCTACCCCGGCGGCTACGAGGATTATCTGTATCGCAAGCAGGGTATTTCGGTGCCCGGGATGGCCAGCGGCATGATTCCGGCGACTACGGTCGAATCTGTGCCAGTGGTTGTTACACATTCGGCCGCAGTCGCGAATGGCGCTACGAATGTGGTCATGAGCGGCAACGCAAAGCGCGTCAATCCGATTAAGTTGAAACAGATGCAGGACCGCTACGCGGCCGTTGAAGAGGAATTGCCGCGTGTCGAAGCCTCGATCCTGCAAGCCGAAGCGTCTCTTGGCAACTTCATCAATCCGGCTGAAACGCGGCGCGTGGCCGCTTCCCTGGAAACCCTCCGCCGCAAACAATCGGACCTCACCGCGGAGTGGGAAGACCTGATGCTCCAACTCGAAGAGCAATCCACAGCTATCTGAAGCAATGAACCGGCCCACGTCAACGCGCCATGATCAGGCTTGCAGAGACCACGATCATCATTTGTACAGTACCCTTCCTTCCGCCGGAGGGCTCCGTCTTGAGCATTCCAGTGGAGGGTGCGTGGCAGCGGCGGAGGAGATGTGGCTTCGTAATCTTCTGCTGACAAGGCTCCTGTATCCTTTGCTGCACATGCGCAAGGTGGCAGTCTTCGTAAACCCGTTGTTGTCGAACAAACGAGCCGCGCGCGCGGCAGCTATGAGGATCGAGGCACTCCTCAGGGGGCGGGGACTTGAAGTCAGCATCCGCGAATTAGGGACCATACCAGAGGCTGCCGAGCTCGCCCGCCGCGCCACCGAGGACGGCTGCGACACGGTTTTCTCCTGCGGTGGGGACGGCACGGCGTTCGCTTTGTTGCAGTCGCTCGCGGGCTCGGGAGTCGCGTTGGGCATTCTTCCGATGGGCACAGGAAATGTACTCGCGCAAAACATGCGACTCCCGCGCGATCCCGTGGGGGCTGCGAAGGCGCTGCTGAATGGCGGTACCCGGAACATTCCTCTAGGCAGGCTGACGACTATCACCGATGGCGGGCTTGAGTCCTCCTGGTACTTCGCTATGTCGGCGGGCATCGGCGCTCACGCGACGCTGCTGAGGCAGGCGGAGCGATGGGGAAAGCACATCAGCGGACGGGCTGCTTATTTCCTGGCAGGGGCGGCCCTGCTATTGCGCCACCGGATCGAGTGCTTTGAATTGGAAATCACGATTGCAGGCGGGAAGACCCTGACTTGGCAGGCGTCTGAGGCGCTGGCGGTGCGGGTCGCCGAGGTCAACATTTGGCGTCCGGGTGGCGACCTTCATACGCCTATGCTGAGGCTGGCTAGCGTGGCTGCGAAAAGCCGATTGCAGTTGGGGAGGGCGAGTATCGGTGCGCTGCTTCGCGGATCGGCACCTGAGATGAGCGATAAGGAGGCTGTGGGTGGCGTTGATGGCCCGGGCTATTCGGTTAAGTATCACGATATAACTCGCCTTGTCTGCCGGCCGATCGCGGGGCGAGGTTATCGCGCTGCCCCTTTGGTGCAGGCAGATGGAGAAGTGCTGGGTGCTTCGAATGCTGTGATTACGATGGCGGATAAAAGATTGACCCTGCTTTGGCCTAAGGACTAGTTTGATGATGCCTCCCGGAAGTTGAACTTGAGTTCCATTTGGTGGACTAGAATGTCTTTAGTTTTTGAAGCCTTGGAGGCCATGGTGTACGCATTCCGTACTGATCGTATCGTCACCAAGAACGTCGCTCGGCGGAGCGCGAGTGTGATCCCTGCTCTTATTCTCATGGTCTGCTTTGGTGGTGCTGCCTGCTCGGCGCAACAGCGTCAGATTTATTCGGAAACTGCGGACGCTAAGGCTGAGGTGCGTGAGGCGCTGGCTACGGCTGCGCGAGAGCATAAGCGTGTGCTGCTTGATTTTGGCGGGAACTGGTGCGGCGACTGCAAGGCGCTGGATTACTATTTCCACGACCCGTCGAATGCGTCGCTACTGGCCGCCAACTACGTGCTGGTGGACATCAATATCGGCAGGTTTGACCGCAACGAAGACCTCGCCGACAAATATCATGTGCCCCTGAAGAAGGGCGTACCGGCGCTCACCGTTCTCGAAGCTGACGGCAAGGTCGTCTACAGCCAGCGCAATGGCGAGTTTGAATCCATGGGGCAGATGGAGTCCTCCGCCGTTACCGAATTCCTCACCAAATGGAAGCCTACCCGCTAATTGCATTTCTCGCCCTCAGCCAGGAATGCTTTAGCGCCGCCTTCACGGGACTAGGGCCGCGTTCGTAATGCTTGGCGCGTTCCCTCACATCGGTTACGCTCCAAAGTATGTGGACCTTGATTGGCCATTTGCGCCGGGCGATTTGGATGTCCATTTCGCACGACACTTTCACTATCGCCAAAGCGACCGCGTACTCGGCCATTCTGACACTATTCCCAGCCATGCTGGTGACGACTACCGTGCTTGCTATCAGTCCGCGCACGGAAGGATTTCGCGGGGAGATTCGCGAGGCCTTTGACCAGGTGCTGCCGGCGGACACCATGTCGATAGTGCAGGCATACTTTCAGACCCAGCACGCACTCTCCATCCGCGCTTTGCTGGCGGTTGGGGTACTCAGCGTATTGGCGGCGATGGGCGTAATGATGTCGCTGATGGAGGGCTTTCGGCGGGCATATGCAGTGCCCGTGCATGTCTGGGGAATTTGGAAAACGCGCGCGATCGCGCTGGCTTTGATTCCTATCACGATGGTGCCTCTCGCGCTCGCGACATTGCTGATCGCGTTTGGGCGGCAAATACAAATCTGGATGATCAGCCGGGCGGACCATGAACTACAGAGCTACGTTATTTTCGCCTGGAGGATGGGCCGGTGGGCGGTAGCGTTGCTCACCCTCATCACGGTGCTGGCGATTGTCTATCATGTGGGCACGCCTCGGACGCAGTCCTGGCGGCGGGTACTGCCGGGGTCTTTGCTGGCTGCGGTCAGCTGGTTTCTAGTCACGATAATTTATGGCGGATCGGTTACGCGGTCTGCGCAGTACACCGTCGTTTATGGTTCGCTGGCCGCCGGCGTTGCGACCCTGGTCTGGCTTTATCTGACCTCGCTAAGCGTGTTGATCGGGGCGGAGTTTAACGCGCAGATGTTTCCCAAGGGCGAGCTGATGGGGCACGGCTATGACGGGGTTAAGACTGGGTCGTCCGCAGCTTGAGGTTCAGGCCGCGCCGTCGCGCTTCCATACGGAAAAGCCACTAACGTCTTGCGCCGCACGCTGTCAGAGTAAAATGGTGCAGCAGGCAAACGACCAGTAATACCGGGGGATGAATGAGTGTTTTTCTTGCTGATGCGAGCGTGAGCTCATCGGACCATCAGCGCCGCGCCAAGATCGTTGCCACGCTGGGCCCCGCGTCCAATAATGAGACCACGTTCCGGCAGTTGGTGCGCGCAGGCCTCGACGTCGCCCGGTTAAATTTCTCTCACGGCACGCATCCTGAAAAGTTGAAGCTGATCGAAATGGTGCGCAAGGTTGCCGCGGAAGAGGGCAAGCCGATTTGCATACTCGGAGATTTGCAGGGGCCGAAGATCCGCACCGGTCCGCTTGAAAATAAAAAGCCCGTACAGCTCGAAGCCGGTCAGCAACTCACCATCACGCCGAGAGATGTTCCCGGCACGTCGACTTTGATCAGTACGACGTTCAAGACTCTGGCCGAAAATCTAACCGCGGGTGCGCGCATTCTGCTTTCGGATGGGTTGATCGAGCTGCATGTGACTGAAGTACGCGGCGACGATGTGATCTGCGAAGTGGTCAACGGTGGCTTGCTGGGTGAACACAAAGGGATCAATCTGCCTGGCATCGCGGTTAAAGTGCCGTCCCTCACCGAAAAGGATGAGATCGACCTGGTCTTTGCCATCGGCGCGGGCGTGGATGCGATTGCGGTTTCGTTTGTTCGGACTGCTGAGGATGTGGAGCTGGTAAAGCGTCGCATCGACGCGCTCGGGGCGAGCACGTGGATCGTCGCGAAGCTCGAAAAGCCGCAGGCTATCGAGAATGTGCAGGCCATCCTGGAAGTGGCCGACGGGGTGATGGTGGCGCGCGGCGATCTTGGCGTCGAAGTGCCTCCGGAAAAAGTGCCGGCAATTCAAAAGCACGTTATCCGCTCGGCGGCCGAGCATCGAAAGCCAGTCATCACCGCGACCCAAATGCTGGAGTCGATGATTGAGAATCCTCGTCCCACTCGCGCCGAAGCGAGCGATGTGGCAAACGCGGTCTACGACGGTACGGATGCGGTGATGCTTTCGGCTGAGAGTGCGGCGGGCAAATATCCCGTCGAGGCAGTCAAGATGATGAGCAAGATCGTCATCGAGAGCGAGATGCAGATGCGGGAGCTGCCGGGAGGCGGCGTTCACCACTTTCCGCATCGGCGACTGTCGATAGGTGAAACTATTTGCGAGTCGATGGCCCACGCTGCTGAAGACCTCGACGTAAGCGCCATTGCAGTTTTTACGGAGACCGGAACGACGGCGCGGCAGCTTTCGAAGTATCGTCCCCGGCCTTTGATCTTTGCGCTATCGAGTGTGGAGGCGGTCATCAATCGCATGACGCTGCTGTGGGGCGTGTATCCGATTTATTGCGAGAAGCTCAACACGGCGGAGCAGATGGTCGACGCCGCGGAGCGGATATTGGAAGAGCGAAATTACGCTTTCCCGAAGCAGATCGTCGGTATTGTCGCTGGAACCCAGACGAAAACAGGCTCGACCAACTTCCTGCGGCTGCATGTGCTTGGTGATCGTCTGACGCTACCTGCGGTTGAGGAAGCCAAGGCGGCGCTGGCCGCGCAGTAGTCCCCGATGGGGCGCATCCGCATCCTGTCTGACCAGGTTGCTAACCAGATCGCGGCGGGCGAGGTCGTCGACCGGCCCGCTTCCGTCGTTAAAGAGCTCTTAGAAAATGCGCTTGACGCTGGCGCGACCCGCATCCGCGTTGAGGTCGAGGCTGGTGGGCGCAAACTCATTCGCGTAGCCGACAACGGCTCGGGCATGGGCCGCGACGATGCGATGCTCGCCTTCGAGCGTCACGCCACTTCGAAAATTCGATCGAGCGACGATCTGCTTTCGATTGCGACTCTGGGATTTCGAGGTGAGGCGCTGCCGTCGATTGCGTCGATCTCGCGGCTTGAGTTGACAACAAGGTTGGAGTCCGACGACCACGGGACCGCGATCGAGATTGTGGGCGGCAAGATGGTCCGCGTCGAAGACGCTGGGGTCGCGGCGGGAACTACGTTCACGATTCGGGATTTGTTCTTTAACACTCCCGCGCGGCGCAAATTTCTCAAGGCGGAAAACACGGAGCTTTCTCATGTAACAGCGCTGGTTACACATTATGCGCTGGCACATCCGGAGATGCATTTTGAGCTGCATTCAGCGACGCATGCGTTGCTGATTGCGCCGCCGGTGCGGAAGTTATCTGAGCGGATTTATCAGATCTTCGGCAGCGAAACGCTGGATCAGTTGTTACCGATGGCTGCCGAGGTGCAGCTCGCGCACGCAGGGCTGCCGGAGCCGCCGCCGTGGAAGCGTGAGGAAGAATACAAGCGGCCCGAGGCGGGGATGTTGCGGATCAGCGGGTTTCTTTCCAAGCCCGAATTGCAGAAGCTGAATCGCAATTCGATTTACGTGTTTGTGAATCATCGGCTGGTGCGAGACCGCTTGATCCTGCACGCGGTAGGCGAGGCTTACCGGAATATATTGCCGCCGACTTCATTCCCCGTCATTTTGATGTTCCTTGAAATGCCGCCCGAGGAGGTTGACGTCAACGTACATCCGGCCAAGACGGAGGTGCGGTTTCGGCAGCAGACTTTGTTGCACGATTTTGTTCGCGATAGTTTGCGCAATGCACTGATGCGGGCGCGGCCGGCGGCGGCTTTCCTCACCGCGCTCACTTCGAACGCTCACGCTTCTTCGTCTTTGGTGCCGGACCCGTCGGGGCCACCGTTGTCAGACAGCGTTCCTTACGAGGAGCTGCCGCCGGAGTCGGCGTCGCCCCCAGCCCATGACCAGGCAGAGAGCTTTCATCTCACCGCGTCGGAGCCTACGCCTGTTCCGGGGAAGCTGGTTTTCCCTGAGGCGGCCGGCGTGGTTGCGACGGCGCTGGCCGGGTCGACGCTCAATGGCACAGGCCACGACTGCGGCTCGGGAATGCCCTTCGAAGACGACAGGGAGCTGACGGCGAACCACCATGAAACACCAAATCTGAACGCCCTGTGCTCGTTGAAGCCGCTGGGGCAGTTGCGGGAGTCGTTCATTCTAGCGGTGAACGAAGAGGGCCTCTGGATCATCGACCAGCATGTGGCCCATGAGCGGGTGCTGTTCGAGAAAATCCTGCGCGATCGCGAGGTCGAAAAAGTCCAGCGCCAGCGTATGCTGATGCCGATGCTGGTCGATCTGCTGCCGGAGCAGATGGTGCTATTCGCGGGGATTGCGCTTGAACTCGACCGTAACGGCTTCGAGGCGGAAGTCTTTGGGCCACGCACAATTGCTATCAAGGCGGCCCCGGTAGGGCTCGAGGGACGCCATTTGGAGCGCATGTTGATGGAAGTCCTGGAGCAGACCGAGCGCGAGGCGCAATCTGAGAACCTGGAGGCTGCACGCACTCGCATCGCTGCGTCGATTGCTTGCCATGCGGCGATCAAAATCAATACTCCGCTGGACCCCACGCGCATGGAATGGCTGCTCGCGGCGCTGGCGAAGACCGACCATCCGACGAGCTGCCCACACGGCCGGCCGATCGCGTTGCGGTATGCTTGGAAGGACATCCAGCGGGCGTTTCAGCGAATTTGAGTGTTCCCCCAGGGGAGTTCCATCGGTTCCAGCCCGCAAGAAAAAGGCTTCTTTTGACATCCGAACAGCTTCAGGCAACACGCGCGATTCGTTGGCGGCAGAACTCCGACCCGATTTTGACCCTCGAAGACGCACAGTCTTTTCTCCAGCAGACCGGGCTGTGTTTATTTCTGCCGCGCAAGGCGCAGCTCAATGTTCCTGCGCCGTCCTTTGTCGAAGCGTGCATCGGCGAGACCAACCCGACACCGGGGCGCGCCGCGATCGAGGCGGCCCGCGAACTGCTTTCGCGGCTCATCGACGCCAACCTCGCCATTGCTTTGAACCTGCTTGGGACCCCTGCCGACCACCCTGACTTCATTGTTAGCCCCGACACGCTGCCGTTTGTCTTTGCCATGCGCGGGGACCGCGACTGGAAGCACGCACCCGGTTCTGGAACTACTCGGGTTTCGCCTCTCGTCCAGCAGGTTTGGAAGGTGATTGAGCGCAAGGGTGTGCTTTCCGCCGACGAGTTGAAGGATGAGATTGGGCGCGAACTTACCGAGGCCGCAGCGCTGCGTGCGCTTTATGAACTTTGGGGTTCGATGCGGGTGGTGCCGCTCTACCAGTCCGGCGGCGAGGCGACTTTGTGGGAAGCGCTGCAGACGCGTCAGTCGAAGGCACTGAACGCTGGGACGAATATGTCGCAGGTCACGGCGCTTTCGGTACTGGTCTCGCTGTATCTTGAGTCCGCGGTCGCCGCTACCAGCGATGAAGTGGAGATTTTTCTTTCGCCGCTTACGTCGCGGTCGAAGGTGCGGGAGGCGGTGCGTGGCCTGACAGCTACTCGTCAGCTCTCCATGATTCCCATGGAGCGCGAGACCTTGCTGTATGTCGAGGGGTCGCTGCCCGAGTTGGACGAATCCGCGAAGGATGCGAGCGCGACCGCAGATGTGGATGCGGTTTTTACGCCTCCTGCTGCAGCCCGTCGCAGTGCGCGGCCCACATCCGGGCCGGGCGAAAGGCCAACATTCACGATCAGTGCAAAGCCTAAGCTGCCGGACACCATCTCGGTTTGGCCGCGGCCGGTGGTTGAGGCGGCCTCTCCTACCGCCGACCCAACAGAGGCAGAGGCATACCGCCCGTCGCACCGGCCCCCTGCTCGCCCGGCACCCAGGCCCGCTCGTTTTGGTGGTCGACCAGCTGCGCGGTCCGGTTCTGGTACTGATTCACAGAGGACAGCCCGGCCCAGGCCACCGGCCCGACCCAAGTCTGCTGAGTCTGAGCCTGCTGGGGCCGGGTTTGATGAGTCTGCGCTTGCTGACTCACGGTCTGCTGAGCCGGGGGCTGAGTCAGGGTCTGCCGGAAGGACACGCATTCGCAGTTTTGCGGCATCGGGGAGCGCTCCACGCCGGGAGAGGACTCCGGCCCGGCCGCCGTGGAAGGACAAGGGGAAGCCAGGCTTTGCCAAGTCGGCTGCAGCCAAGGGGGAAAAGGCCAGATGGCCTCGGGAACGGGCCCCAGGTGCCCCAGCTCGCAGTGAAGTCTCGCGTGCCGAGTTCAAGCCGCAAGCCGATCTCAAACGTGGCGAGTTCAAACCGCGTGGCGAGTTCAAACCTCGTCCGGATTCGAAAGCCCGCGGGAATTTCAAGCCGCGCAGCGCCTCAGGGCCACGGGGTGACGGAGGAGCCATAGCGGGTGGGGGATTTGAACCTCGCCGGGGGTTCGGCCCGCCGGGTGGTGACAGGGCTTCGCAGACTTTCCGACCATCTGGGGACCGGGGCGGTCGACCGCCTTTCGCGCGCTCGTCCAAGCCATCGGAAGGCTCCGCACCGTTCAAACCACGCGGCGAGTTCAAGCCGCGCGAAAGCAGCGGCCCATTCAAACCTCATGGAGAGTACAAGCCACGCGAGGGCAGCGGCACCTTCAGGCCGCGCGGCGACTTCAAGGACTTCAAGGCACGCAAGCCGGGCGACTTTAAGCGAAGCAGCTCCGCGCCCTCTGGGTCTGGAGCGAGAGCTGGCGGGTTCAAGCCGTCTGGCGGAGGATTTAAGTCGACCGGTGCTCGACCGCCCTTCGACAGGTCGAAGAGCGGCGGAGACAGGCCGAGGCCGGGCGGAGAATTTCGTCAGCCGTGGAAGGAAAACGCGGGAAAGTCGAGCGGCCCGCGTCCACCATACAAGCGCGCCGGGTCGGCTGGTCCGCGTCCGTCACGCCCTCGCAATCAGGAGGGAGAAGCTGGCGCCCGTCCAGCCTCAAAAGCGGGTTTTAAAGGCGGGTTCAAGCGCCCCGAATCGCCAGCAGGGGCTAAGCCTGGCGCGAAGTTTGGGTCGCGCGGCCGCGAAGGCGGGGGTTTTGCGTCCCGATCTTCGCCGGGTGACAGGCCCGGCTCGCGAACGGGTGGAGTGGGGCGGTCAGGCGGCCCACGTCCCTCAGGGCCTGGTGGTTATGGAAGGTCAGGGGGGCCTGGGTCAGCTCGGGGGCCGGGTCGTCCAGCTGGGCGACGAGCTCCCGGTTCATCACCACGCGAGAGGAAGCCTGAATGACCGGCAGCCACGCCGCGCCGGGTTCCGGGACGCCGAAAATTATTGTTGCAATCGACGGGCCCGCGGGCGCGGG
>DASWUZ010000210.1:0-1866 GCA_036401395.1 Acidisarcina sp. | reverse complement strand
TTGCCATCCATCGGGAGTTAAAGCACAAGGGGAACCATTCATACTTGGGTCGATACGGACGAAGCCGCGCTCTTCGAGAGCTTGCAGATAGAACTTTGCTTCCTCTGGATTTTTAGCGCACAAGACGGAGTAGTCGAAGGTCGAATCAAATTCAACCTCCGCCCCGGGGAACTCGCTAAGTCCGCCCAGGTGTCCGAGCAGCAGTTGAAATTTTTCCTGGACCGATGGGACTCTGCGCTCAGTCATCTCCCGAAAATCTTCATGAGTGTAGAAAGGAAAGAAGGAGTTGTCGCGCTTTCCTACCCCTTTTTCCGATCTGGACCGCAGATGATAGGAAATTTTGTACACTGCACGCGACCGTTCGAGTTTTGGATCAACGAGAGACGTGCCAAACATGTCTCTGTATCGATATTTCCCGCAGGTCGGGCACACGACGAGAGTTGCCGTCCGGTCGGTGTTTTCATAGCTTGAGGCACCGCATATTCGACACTCGCCATTTGCGGCGTATTCGGTACATTCTTTAAACATGGATCTCGTCAGAGCGTGGGAAGGTACAAACATTCTACTTTGAGCGCTGCCCCTTACGACTACCCATTGCACGTATCCCGAATGCACGGTCTAACGTACCAACCTCGCAACTTGGACACACCACCCCCGTCTGGTAGCTTTGAACCTGAAGCAATGACCCTACTCCTCACCGCACTCTTCCTCCTGCAAACTGACGCTGATGCACCGCCGCCACCCGCCACAACGGTGGGCGGCAGCGCGATCATGGAAATGCTGCACAACAGCGGCCCGGTAGCCCTGACCGTCCTCGCCCTGCTGCTCATCGCCAGTCTTTACTCGTGGACCATCATTCTCGGCAAGCTTGCTACCTTCCGCCGTGCGCGTTCCCAGGGCCGCCGCTTCCTCCGCGCCTTCCGCAAGGCGGCCCGGCTGCAGGACATTTCCGCCGTCAGCGAACAATTCAAACCCAGCCCGCTGGTCGCCGTCTTTGACGAAGTCTACGAGACTTACCGCCGCCAGACCGGGGGCGCTGGCCCGCCGCGAAACATCACCATCCTTGAACGCTCCGCCCAGAGCGCTGGCAGTGAGGCACTCACCGGGCTTGAATCGCAGCTCACCTGGCTCGCCACCATCGGCGCGGTCTCGCCGTTTCTCGGCCTGTTCGGGACGATTATGGGTATTGTTGACGCCTTCCACGGCCTCGGAACCGCGGGCGCGGCGACCCTCCGCGCCGTAGCCCCAGGCGTCTCGGAAGCCCTCATCACCACCGCGGCCGGCCTCATCGTCGCCGTCCCTGCGGTCATCGCCTACAACCAGTTCACGGCCCGGCTGCGCGAATTCGCTTCCCGTATCGACGACTTCTCGCGAGAGCTTTTGAACAGCCTCGAGGAAGTTCCCACACGGTCAGCCCCGGACACCCGTGTAGACGAAAGGGAGGCCGCGCGTGGCCTTCACCAGTAGCGCCGGGCACACCCGCACCTCGATGGCGGAGATCAATATCACTCCGCTGGTCGACGTGGTGCTCGTGCTGCTGGTCATCTTCATGCTGACCGCGCCGGTCTTGCAGTCGGGCATCGACGTCGCGGTGCCCAAGACCAAGACCGTCCGCGAAATTACAGAACAGCGCCTCGTAGTGACCATTGACCGCGAGCAGCGCGTCTTCCTGGGCGACAAGCCTATTAATGTTGCGGATCTTCCTGCCAGCCTTCGGGAGCGCGGCAAAGACCCCGCGCACCAGGTCATTTACCTCCGCGCCGACGAACGCGTCCCCTTCGGCGCTTTCGCTTCGGTGATGGACGCCGTCAAACAGGCTGGCATCACCAACATCAGCATCGTGACTCAGCCTATCGAGAATGGCGG
>DASWUZ010000209.1:0-7858 GCA_036401395.1 Acidisarcina sp. | reverse complement strand
CCGATCGTTCAAATCTTCCGGCCAATTTCGCCCCTGGCTTGGATTCCGATCGCGATCCTGTGGTTTGGAGTGGGAGACTTCGCGGCGATCTTCCTGATTTTTGTTGCGTGTTTCTTTCCTCTCCTGCTCACTGCGATGAGCGCGGTGCATAACGTGCCCGCCGTATATATCAATGCGGGTCGCAACTTCGGTTTGAGCCCGAGAGACTTTATCGGCCGGGTGTTGTATCCGGCGGTTTTTCCTCAGTTGGTCACGGGGATGCGTATCACGCTGGGCGTTGCGTGGCTGGTCGTGGTGGCGGCAGAGATGATCTCGGTCAATTCTGGTCTCGGGTTTCTGATTGTCGATGCGCGCAATGCCGGAAACCGCTATGACCTTGTCGTCGCAGGCATGGTGCTCATTGGGACGATTGGCTTGTTGATGGACCTCGGGATGCGGTCGCTCGAGCGCGCGACCTCGGAGAGATGGGGTTACGCCGGTGAGTGACGTTTTGGGAATAGCGCCGCCAAAGCTGCGGGTGGATCACATCGCTGTTTCATTCGAACGCGGTGGCAAACTGGAGCCGGTGCTCGACGATATCAACCTCGACATCGCGGATGGAGAATTCATCTGCATCGTTGGGCCCTCGGGCTGCGGCAAATCGACTTTGCTGAATGCGATGGGCGGGTTTCTGACTCCGACCAGCGGCAGCATTTCAATCAACGGCAACGTTGTTCGCGGGCCCGACCCTCGGCGCATCGTTGTGTTCCAGGAGCGCGGCGTATTTCCCTGGCTGACGGTTGAGGGGAACATTGGTTTTGGACTATCGAAGCTGCCTAAGGCGGAACGCGAGCAGCGGATCGCCCACTATGTTGAACTGGTGCGGCTGCAGGGGTTCGAGCGTTCTTATCCCGCTGGACTCTCCGGGGGTATGAAGCAGCGGTTGCAGGTCGCGCGGGCCCTCGCGGTTAACCCCGACATTCTCTTTCTCGATGAGCCGTTTGGTGCGCTCGACTCCATCACGCGACTGCTCATGCGCGGAGAGCTATTGCGGATCTGGCAGGCCGAGCGCAGGACCATCGTTCTCGTAACGCATGACATCGATGAGGCCGTGCAGTTGGCGGACCGCATTGTTGTGCTTAGTTCGCGGCCGGGGAAGATTCAAGAGATTGTCAGCATTGGTATTAGGCATCCACGCAATATCAGTTCGCCGGAATATCTCGAGGTGCGCGATGAGTTGCTCACGCACATCGGACTGGCGTTTACTCGATGAGCGCGCGACCTAAGCAGTGGGAGCGGTTCTTATGGCCGGTGCTGGCGCTGGCTCTGCTGCTGGGGGTGTGGCACGTCTCGGTTGCATGGAGCGGCACGCGCATTTTTCCGTCACCGCTTAACGTCGAGAAGGGTCTGGTTGAGCTCTTTCACAAGCGGGTTCTGTGGAATGACATCGTGGACTCGTTGCGCCGGGTGGCGATTGGGTTCGGCGCGGCCGCATTTGTTGGTGTTCCGCTGGGATTGACGCTCGGTTGGTATCCTGCGGCGAACCAGGTGGTCAATCCGGTGCTGCAACTGTTGCGCCAGATCAGTCCTGTTGCCTGGATCCCGCTAGCGGTCATCCTGCTTGGAGTAGGAGACCACGCTGCGGTTTTTTTGATTTTTCTCGGCGCATTTTTCCCGATTGTCGTTGCGTGTGTTGGTGGGGTCGCTAATGTACCGACGATCTACCGGCGGGCGGGGCGCAACTTTGGTCTGTCGCCTGTGCAGCTTTTGACGAAGGTGGTTTTTCCAGCCGCGCTTCCACAGATTCTGATCGGCCTTCGCATCGCATTGGGAATCGCTTGGCTGGTGGTGGTTGCGGCGGAGATGGTGGCTGTTGATTCTGGCCTCGGGTACCTTGTGATCGACTCGCGCAACTCGGGCAAGCGCTACGATCTGGTTGTAGCGGCGATGCTGATGATCGGGTTGATCGGATTGCTGCTCGACACGGCGTTTCGACGAATTGAGAAGATTGAGTCCGTTCGCTGGGGGTTTCGCGATGCGTCATAAATCGAAGCTGCTGCTGTTTGCCGCGGCGTGGCTGGTCATCATCTCCGCGTTGCATGCTTCGCTGAACGTCAACTGGGCCGCGGTGTTGAACGAATATCGGCCGCTCGAGAAGCGCAAGATCACGGTCGCTTATATTCCTGTGACGTGCCAGCTCACCTGCCCGGTGACCGACTACATCTCGAAGTATTCCGACTCTGGCGAAATATTTTTGCCGCGCCTTTTTCAGGGAATTCCCGAGGTGAAGGAGGCGCTGATTTCGGGGCGGGTGCAGGCTGCATTCATCGTGGCGCCGATGGCGCTCGCCCTCAAGGCGCAGGATGTGCCGATCAAAATTGTTTACCTCGGTCATCGCTACGGCAGCGCGGTGGTGGTGCAGAAGAACGGCCCGATCAAGACCATTGCCGACATGCGGGGGCACACGATTGCGATTCCGAGCCGGTTCTCTGATGAGCGACTGCTGCTCTTTCGCGCGATGAAGGCGTGGGGCGTCAAGCCGAGCGAGGTCAAGATGGTCGAGATGGCGCCGTCTGATGTTTCAAGCGCGCTCGCTGCCCACGCCATCGATGGATTCGCGATGGGCGAGCCTTTCCCATCGCAGACGGAGATGGCTGGGTTTGGCCGCGTTCTTTTTCAGGCGCGTGAGTACTGGCCTGATTACATGTCGTGCGTCCTGGTTGTGCGTCAGGAGCTGATCGATCGGCGTCCCGATGTAGTGCAGGTGCTGGTGGACGGCATTGCGCGATCGGGGCTCTGGCTCGACACGAGCAAGCCGCATCGCGAAGACGCAGCGGATTTCGTTGGCCGTTTCTACTACAACCAGAAGCCAGCGCTGCTGCGATGGGCGCTCACCAAGCCGATTGATCGCGTGACTTATAGTCCCCTCGCGCCACGAAAGGCGGACTTCGATATGGTGCGCGACCTGATGATCGAGACGGGCGTGTTGAACAAGAAGCTCGACTTCAGCGAATATACAGACACTCGCTTTTCGGATAAGGCGAGCATCCAGACGCCCTGGCGGTACGAACCTGGTATTGCTACTGCGCGGTAGTCTCGGCGTGCGCGGGTCGCTGACTGCAAATCAGAGGCGGCAGATGAGGAGCTCGCGCTCGTAGATCATCTCGGGTGGAAGGTGGTCGTGCAGGGCGAGGAATAATTCCTCGTGGTCCATGACTTCCTTCTTCCATTGGGCACGGTCTACCTTCTGGACTATGTCGAATTTTTCCTTGGAGAAGTCGAGGCCCTTCCAGTTGATGTCTGCGTAGTGCGGCGTCCAGCCTACGGGCGTCTCTTTGCCTAGAGCGCGGCCACGCACGCGATCGACGATCCACTTGAGCACGCGCAGATTTTCCGAAAAGCCGGGCCAGAGGAACTTGCCATTAGGATCGTCGTTTTCGCGGCGGAACCAGTTGACGTGAAATACGCGCGGTGTCGCGGAGAGGTTGCGCTGCATGCGTATCCAATGGCGGAAGTAGTCGCCCATGTGGTAGCCGCAGAAGGGCAGCATGGCCATTGGATCGCGACGCACTGTGCCCACGGCTCCGGAGGCGGCCGCAGTGGTTTCGGAGCCCATGGTCGCACCTGCGTAGACTCCGCCTGACCAGTTGAAGGCCTGCATCACCAGCGGCATGGTGGTGGAACGGCGTCCGCCGAAGATGATGGCGGAGATGGGTACGCCGTTGGGATTTTCCCACTCGGGGTCGATGGTTGGGCACTGGCTCGCCGGTGCAGTGAAGCGGCCGTTCGGATGGGCGGCGGTAGTTCCCTTCACTTTGCCGATGGCCGGGGTCCATTCGTTGCCGCGCCAGTCAAGGCAGCGGTCTGGCGGCTTGTCGGTCATGCCCTCCCACCACACTCCGCCCGACGGAGTCAGTGCGACGTTGGTGAAGATGGTGTTGCGGCTTAGGGTGGCCATCGCGTTGGGATTTGTCTTCTTTGACGTGCCGGGGGCAACGCCGAAGAATCCTGCCTCGGGATTAATCGCGCGCAGTTCGCCGGTTGCGTCAGGCTTGATCCAGGCGATGTCATCGCCGACGGTCCAGAGCTTCCAGCCTTCGAAGCCGGCAGGCGGAATCATCATCGCGAAATTGGTCTTGCCACATGCGGAGGGAAAGGCGGCGGCTACGTAGGTCTTCTCGGTCGTGCCGTCGGGGCGCGGCGGCGATTCGAGGCCGAGGATGAGCATGTGTTCGGCCATCCATCCCTCATCGCGTGCAATGTTTGACGCGATGCGCAACGCGAAACATTTCTTGCCCAGCAGCGCGTTGCCGCCGTAGCCCGATCCGTACGACCAAATCTCGCGGGTCTCGGGAAAATGCACGACGTACTTCTCGTCGTTGCAGGGCCACGGGACGTCCTGCTCTCCCGGTGCGAGTGGGGCGCCTACGGAGTGCATGCAGGGGACGACCCGCTTCAGGTCTTTGTCGATTTCGGCGAAGACGGGAGCGCCGATGCGGGCCATGATGCGCATGTTCACGACCGCGTAAGGGGAGTCGGTTAGCTGGACGCCGATCTGCGACATGGGCGAGCCGATCGGGCCCATCGAAAACGGCAGGACGTACATGGTGCGCCCGCGCATGGCTCCGCGGAAAATCTGCTTGAGCTTGCGCCGCATGATGAAGGGGTCTTCCCAGTTGTTGGTCGGGCCGGCGTTGTCCTTAGAGAGCGAACAGATGAAGGTGCGGTCTTCGACGCGGGCGACGTCATTGGGGGCGGAGCGCGCGTAGAAGCAGCCGGGCCAGGTTTGCTCGTTCAGGCGGATGAACGTGCCTGCCTCGACAAGCTGGTTGCAGAGAAAGTCGTATTCCGCCTTAGAGCCATCGATCCAGTGAATGGATTGCGGCTGGGCCAGGTCTGCCATCTTTTCGACCCAGCGGATGAGGTGCTTATTGGTGGTGAGGGCAGTCGCATTGACAGCGGGAGAAGTGCCGGTCTTCATTACTAAATTCTACTTGACTTAGCCTGGCACTTTGCCATGCCTGGGCACACGCCTTTCAGACGCCGCTTGCCGCCACGCCGTGATGATCGAAACCTCATTGCGTATAGCTGTCCCCGGCCAGCTCGGCTCGAAAAGCCCAGCCGCAAGCCGTCTATGATGAAACTGCAAAGCAGGGCGGTGAGGGTCAGAATTGCTAACCCCTTAGCATCGTTTCTACAGCCTCGTCACAGCCGTAAGCGAGGCACCCGGTTGTGAATCGCGTGCGCACTGCACATTTAATCGAATCTTGTTCTACCTCGAAACGCGTTCAGCTCTGGTTGAACTTTTGGAGGATACGCTGTTAGTTGTCGGGAGCGAATCTGAACCCAGAGGCTCAATAGATGAAGTTGCTGCAAGTTGTCCTATCCAGACGAGGGCTTTCCACGTTTGGGCCCCTCTTTATTCTTGCCACCACGGCGGCAGCTATCGCGCAGTCGGCTCCGCAATATAACGTCACCCACACTTACGCGCTCGGCGGCGAGGGAGGCTGGGATTACGTGGTGGCCGATCCGCCGAGTCATCGCGTCTTCATCGCGCGCCACACTCACCTGATGGTGGTCGACACAGACACCGGCAAGCTGCTCGGCGAGGTCCCCGAAGTCAACGGGGCCCACGGCACTGCGATCGTTGAAAAGACCGGCCACGGCTTCGCGTCTTCGAGCGACGATAAGTCTGTGGTGATGTTCGACCTCAAGACCCTCAAGGTGCTGGGCCGCATCCCGGCCGCGGAGGACGTCGATGGCGCGATTTACGACCCCGCGTCCAACCGGGTGTTCACTGCCAATGGAGACGCCGGTTCTTCCACCGTGATCGACCCTGTCGATGGAAAACTAATCACCAACATTCCCTTGGGCGGCAAGCCCGAGTATCTCGTCTCCGCCGGCGACGGCAAGGTGTATCTGAACCTCACCGACATCAGCGAGATCGTCGAGATCGACGCCAAGACGGCCACCGTAGGACGCCGCTGGTCCGCCGCGCCGTGCAAACAGCCGGTCCCGCTGGCAATCGACAAGTCACATCACCGACTCTTCAGCGGCTGCCGCAGCGGAGTCATGGCCATCTCCGACTACGACGCGGGCAAAGTAGTGGCGACGGTTCCCATCGGCAAGGGCGTTGACGGAGCCGAGTACGACCCCGCCCTGGGCAACGCCTTCGCTTCAAACGGAGACGGCACATTCACAGTCATCCATCAGGACAATCCGGACCAGTATCACGTAGTCCAAACCCTAACCACGCCGGTAGGCTCGCGCAACATGGGCCTCGACCCTACGACTCATCGGATCTTCGTGGTGTCGGCAAAGTTTGGGCCTCCGGTTGCCGGGCAGCGCAGGCCTCCCATGGTGCCGGGGACCTTCTCCCTACTGACCATCGAACCCACCCACCCCTGAGCGCTGATTCCCATACAGCACTTTAAGACGCGCTGGCCGGGTGCGCGTCCCTTGAGAAGGAGGCTCTGGGAGCGGCTGAGACTTACAGCCTTCTCTTGTTGATTACGACCGCAACGCCTTCCAGACATATCTTTCCAGTTTCCGGGTCCTCGACAGTCGTGTCTATTCTCGCTCTATGGTGTTTTGGGTTCACATTCAGGACTCTGAAATGTGCTACGTATCTGACGCCGAGAACGACCGGGTAAAGAAACTCCAAAGACTGAGATCGGTACACAGTGCCATGTCCTGGAAAGATGGTACCTAGCACCCTGGAAAATATCATCGCGGTCAGCAAACCCGGAATCGCCATCTCGCCAATTGGACTTTCAAGCGCTGCCTGAGGATCAAGATGAATATCATTAGAGTCCCCGCTCAGTATTATGAATTCTTCCAGATCCTTTCGACTGAAAGAGAACTCGTAGGAAAAAGAGTCCCGAGCCACTATCTGTGACGTATCCAGTTCCATTAAGGGGGCCTCATGCGTGGGAGCGAGAAGCGCAACATGGCCTCGACCCGACCAATCACCGCATCTTCGTAGTCTCGGCAAAGTTTGGGCCATCGGTCGCCGGACAGCGCAGACCACCATTGCTCCCCGGCACCTTCGCCCTACTAACGATCGAGCCTACGGAGCCTTAACGTCCGAAAGTCGGACGTCAGCGAGTGCCATTCATGGCAGCCCCACCGCGATGAGTGGGACCGGCGGACTCTCGGCGGACGAGCGGTGCGGGCAAGGGAAGCCAGTCTCCTATCAGCGTTTGAGTTGATCATCTTAGTTTCGGACCGGATAGGGCACACTGATTGCCCGGATGGACGCCAAAAAACCGACGGCGATTGCGACCATACGCATCGAGTCATACACGAACCATCGCCGCACCAGCGCTATCGCTTGTGCGTTGCTCGCGGCGATCCGGCCGCGCGAAATGCCCCAGAGTTGATCGATCATCGACCAGAAGACCGTGAGAGTAAATATCCAGATAATCGCGAACGCGATCACTGGGATCCACAACCAGACACAGTAATTGCGACTGGTCTTCCATCCGCTGATGAGTGCTCCGAGCACCGCTACCACCATCACCGCGCTCAGCGGCTGGAAGAAATTCCCGGGATCGATCGGGAAGTGAGGACCGTATGGCAACAGCGACAGCGAAGCCGGCGGGTTCGCGCCCCATGCGTTCCCCAGCACAAGCAAATCGTAAATCTCCGCACCCAGCCCAATGCCCCACCAACCACCGAGAACCACAAAAACGAGCGCGTCAATCGGGCACGTGACATTTGCCTAAGTCTCATCTCATCGCTGGCCGGTCTAAGTGTAACTCGCAACTGCTCCGGACACTCATTCCGCATTTAGCACAGAGATAGGGCACCGGCGTCCCGTCCCACGCGTTGACCATCCTAACCCGCCGCCATAAGATTGGAACAGTTATTCAGTACT
>DASWUZ010000208.1:0-19891 GCA_036401395.1 Acidisarcina sp. | reverse complement strand
GTGCTCCTCAATCGGGAAGAGCGGCTTACCGGTGGTGCGATCGAAGAGATAAAGCACACCCTGCTTGGTTGTTTGCGCGAGCGCATCAACGCGATTGCCATTGCGCCTGATTGTGACGAGCGCGGGTGGCGCAGGGAAGTCGCGGTCCCAGATGTCATGGTGTACGCCCTGAAAATGCCAGATGCGTTTGCCAGTTGCGGCGTCGAGCGCTAGCAGGGAGTCGGCGAAGAGGTCGTCGCCGACGCGGTCGCCTCCATAGAAATCGAAGACAGCAGACCCGGTTGGAACATAGACAATGCCGCGCTGCTGGTCGACGGACATGCCGCCCCAGTTGTTGGCTGCGCCCGCAGTTTTCCACGCGTCGGGCGGCCAGGTGTTGTAGCCAAGTTCGCCGGGATGTGGAATGGTGTGGAAGCGCCAGCGGAGTGTGCCGGTGCGAACGTCGAAGGCACGAATATCGCCGGGCGGGGCGGGATGGGTTTCGGGATTGCGGCCTCCAACGATGATGAGATCACGATAGACGATGCCGGGCGTGGTCAGGGCGACCGACTGCTGTTCGTAGTCGCCTTTCAGGTCGTCGCCACGCAAGCCCTTGCGAAGATCGATGCGGCCATTTTCGCCGAACTCGGGGATCGGTTTGCCCGTGGCGGCGTCTAGCGCGTAGAGGTAGTTCATCACCCCGGCGAGGATGCGGCCATGGCGCCCGTCGGACCAGTAAGTGACTCCGCGTGCGGGCTGGGTGCCGTTTATCCCCGAGTCGAATTTCCAAAGGAGCGTGCCCGTCGCGGCATCGACGGCTATGACTTTTTGCGATGGAGTGTAGGTATATAAAACGCGCCCGATGATAATGGGGTTCGCTTGCAGGCCGCCTTTCTCCCCGGTGTCAAATTGCCACGCGATTTTGAGCCGGGCGACATTGGATCGATTGATGCTCGACAGAGAAGAGTAGTGATCGCCGGTGACGCCACCGTTGTAGGCCGGCCAATCCATTGCGCGATCGGACTGCTGCGGGGCGGCCTCTGCCTTGTGCTCCGGCATGAGCAGTCGCCCGGAATTCAAGCTGAGTAAGAGGACCCCGGCGCCCGCCACTCCTGCGAACACCCGCACCACTCCGAAGATCATTTGCCTGTAAGCTTGCAAGACTGCATACCTATGGAGCGGGGCTATAACTCTTAAGCCTGCGAACGAGTGCAAATCATAGCTTGGCATCTGAAGTCCTCACAAGTCTGAGAGCGCGCAGCCCTGGTTCGTATTGGCGGAAATCTAAGTTGCGATGAAGTGTGGCAACGCGCCATGATGCAATCTATCTACTCCGAGGTTTCGCTTGACGAAGCGCTGTCTGGGTCTTACTTTCCTCTTTCTCGCGCTTTCATTTGCGTCCCATGCCTCTCCAACCTGCGATGTCCGTGCTTTCGGCGCAAAAGGGGATGGCGTCACTCTCGACACGACGGCAGTGAAAGCTGCCATCGCAGAGTGCGTCCGCCAGGGCGGAGGCACGGTTTACTTCGGCCCAGGCCGTTACGTGATCGGAACCGTTCAGCTTTACAGCCATATCCGGCTTGAGCTTGAAAGCGGCGCGGCCCTTTCGGGCAGCCATGACATCAACGACTACCTTCCCAGCGGCCCTTTCGGTTTTGCCCGCAATTATGGCGTCGACCTTACCGGCGAAGGCTTCGTTCTCGGCATGCTCATCGCGAAAAACGCTCAGGACATCTCCATCGAAGGCCAGGGCGAAATTGATGGCCAGGGCGATGTCTTCATGGGCATGAAGACTCCCCACATCGGCGTGGATTATATGAGCCAGTACGTGCGGAATCCAGAGAAATTCGACGCCGCGATGGCATCGATTGACTATGGCCCAGTCGAGCCGAACCACCGCCCCGGCACGATGGTTGTCTTCTACCACTGTGCGAATGTGCGGCTGACCGGGATTACGCTGCGCTGGGCGCCGAACTGGACGCTACATCTGCAGGATGTCGAAGGCGCGGTGATCTCCGGCATACAAATTCTCAATGATCCTCGTATTCCGAACAACGATGGGATCGACTGCATGCAATGCCGCCACGTCCGCATCTCCGACTGCGACATTGAGACCGGCGACGATGGATTTGCCATCGTAGGCAGCGAAAATCTCAACGTCAGCAACTGCTCGATCTCATCGCGGTCTGCGGCGATCCGGCTTGAGAGCACGAAGCTGAGCACTTTCACCGGAATCAGCATGGACACCAATCGAGGCATAGCCGTCTTCGCCAATGGCTATGAGAATCAAGCCAGCAAACCCACCGAAGACGTCACATTTTCAAACATCGTCATACGCACTCACCTCATACCCGGCCACTGGTGGGGCAAGGCGGAGCCGATCTATATCGCAGTTCAGCCCTGCGCCGCGCAAGCCGGCTGTGCAGTGCGCGTCCGCAATGTCGTCTTCAACAACATCACTGCCGAGGCGGAGAACGGTTCGCTGCTCTGGGGAGGCGAAGGCTCGCCGATCACAGGCGTAGAGTTGAACGGAGTACGTCTGCACATGCTGGCACCGCCGCTTGCAATGAGCGAGGGCGTAGGCGGCAACCTCGATCTTCGTTGGACCGCAACCACCCCGCGCGATGGCATCATCAAGAGCGATATACCCGCCCTCTTCGCAAAGCGGGTCGAGGGGCTGAGGTTGCGTGACGTCGAAGTGGACTGGGCCAGCGCGGTTCCGGACTACTTTTCTGATGGTGTTCGGGTTGAAGATTTTAAGGATGTTTCCATCGACAGCTTCAATGGGCGTCAGGCGCATGACGCGTTTGGAGCGGCCATCTCGCTGCATCGAGGTTCCGGTATTTCGATCACCAACTCAAGCGCAGCGCCTGGAACGCGGACCTTCCTGCAACTGGACGAGGTTCGCGACCGCCGGGTGTTTGTTAACTACGAACTTCATGGTGCAGCTACGATCATCGATCCGGTAAGCGCGCGTTTCGATACTCAGATTGGAACACCGGAAACAAGACGAAAGCCAAGGCGCGCCCCTGCCAAGCCTCATCCTTCTTCAAATCCCGTGCCGTGACGCCAGTCATAGCGAGACTCTGGCAGGCATCCACTAGCGAACTACGCGTCGATTTAACGAAAGAAAAGGCCACTCAATGCGAGTGGCCTTTTCTATTTCAAGAGCTGGATTTTAGTGGGTTGTAAACGTAGCGGTTGCGGAACCGGTCTTCCCCGTGGTCGGGTTGGTGGAGAAGACCATGATGTAGTAAAGAGTCTTGGATGTGAGTTTGGTTAGGGTCACCGAAGCGCTGGTCCCCTGGCCGGCAGCAGTTACGGTGCTTCCGTATGACGATGTCGTCCCGTAATTGACGCCGTTCGTTGTCTGCATATTGCTTGTCCAGCTTATAGTCGCGGTAGTCGATCCGGGTACAGTCGTGAGAGCGGAGAGGACGGGGAACGTAACGATGGTGATCGTCTTCGTACCCTTCTTCGCGGTGTTTTGTTTGCTCGTGGCGGTGAGAATCAAAGAGGTCCCTGTAGCCGGAGCAATCAGGTTGCCGTTGGCATCGACAGTGCCAGCCGAGGCAGACCATGAAACAGAGGAAGAGAAGCTTCCGACACCGACGACTGAGGCAGAGCAGGCTAGTTTGCCGCCTGCCATGACACCGTCGGATGGGCAAACAATAGTGACGCTGTTGATAGCAGCCGCAGCCAGAGTGATGAGAGCGGTTGTCGTTTTGGTAGTGTCCCCGGCCGCAGTCGCAGTTATGGTCACGTTTGTGTTCGCAGGCAGAGACGAAGGCGCGGTGTAGACGCCAGCGGTTGAGATACTCCCCTGGCTGGCCTTCCAGGCGATGCCGGTCTTGAACGCGCCCGTCCCGCTAACGACGCCGGAGCAGGTGGTAGAGCCTCCAGGGGACAGAACGGAAGCGACGCAAGAGGCGGCAACACTCGTCACAGCCGTTTGCGTATTCGCAGCGTAGCTGATCGTGGTCATGGAATAGGGGGGAAGGGAAAGTGTCGACCCCGACTGTAGCGCCTGCGATGTGGTCGTGGGCTCTACGTCGTCGGCGAACTCGTTGTTGTCGGTGATGGCGGCCGACGTGAGGGTTGTGATACTCGCGTTCCCTATGGGCGCGTTCGCTCCCGAGAGAATTACCGGCAACGCCAATGTCCGATGCAGGTTAAACAGGACCAGGTTCGTGGTCGTACCGTCGGTGAAGGCGAAGCTCTGAATATAGTGCGCCCCGATCATGCTGATGTTGTCGTTGGTGCTCTTCGGCTGGTCCCATGTAGGGTTCGCACCGGACTGAGTCGCGGTGAGCATGGTTGGGAGGATCGCTGCATTGGCAAGCTGCTGCGCCAAATAAAGCGGGCGCCTGCGATTGCTGATTCCGCCCATATCTACTACTGAGCCCCATAGAGCAGCGTGAGTGCCTGCCGTGGGTCCAGAGCCTTGAAAGCGAGTGGCGATACCACCAATCGCGAACATCGCCTGATTGTTGACACCCATATCGCGCATCATGAGCAGCATGTGTTCTATTGCCACAAGGCCGCCACCGATCGATGGCACCGTGGAGTCGAGCGCTGCCTGGCTGGCGGTGCCGCTCAGGGGAGAAAGGTTTACCTCGTAAACAGCCAGGGCAGCGGGACGGGCCGCCGACGCGGCTACGATTGCCTGCTGTGCGATCACTCCGGTGGGTGTGCTGTCGTCAGACTCCGGCTGCGCGAACATGGGCCCAAAAATATTTTCGGTTGACGATTCATCATTGAAAGTATTGAAGAGGTACGGCGCTATATCGATCGTGTTGTAGTTAGAACTGGTCGCCAGCACGGTCTTGTTCCAATTTGAGGAAATGGCAAAGCCGTCCGCGATAAGGTCAAAGGACTTTGCCGAGAAAGACGGTGTGGCGTGAGCTGCCGTGAACATCATGCCGGAGCGCACGCCGTAGTCGGCAGGAGTGATGTAGTTTGCTCCGCCGAAGCCCCAGTTCCACGCTTCGTTCCCAAACTCCAGGTGGATCACCGGAAACACGGTTGTCCAGGGCTGCGCCTGGCCGAGGGCGGCCCGCTTGGCCCCGTAGACGGTGGACGCAGAGCCGGCAAAGTAGTCGATCAGCTCTGACATCTCCTGAGTGCTCCAGCCTGGGGGAATGGAATACCAGGGTTCCGCTCCGATCGCCTGGCAGAGCACCAGGTAATCATGCAACCCCATGGAGATGTCATCTTCAACGATCGTGCCAGAGCTGTAACCCGCCCGCATGCGTCCGAAGGAAGGTATAAGCATGTTATCCAGCGTGCTGCCGAAGCTGGTGCCGCTGTCCATGAATCGAAGCACGCTCGGGTGGAGCGCCTGCAAAGCTGCGACTACTTCATCGCGATAGACAGTGGGATTGTTCGGTCCCGCGTCGGCCGTCAGCGCCACGTCGTCCAGGAGGAGGGAGCTGGCGTTCGCCTGGAAAGTCAGCGCTATCGTACCCACATTGCCGGTATCGTTTGCCTGAAAGGCGAAGGAGTAGTCCTGCCATGAGGTAGTGAGTGGCACCAGCCGATTGAAGAAACGGACAGAAGGTGCATTGGGACATAGACGGCTCAGGTTTATGTAAACCGAGTTGGCGCCGCCGGTCCCCTTGGCCCGGAAGCTGATCGTGTATCCGCCGTGCATTTGGACGAATGAATAGTTGGCAAGGGAGTCGGCATAGCTGCTTACCGAAGCCGACTGACCTACTCCAGCGGCGGTCATTCGCAGGGCTTGCTTCCCCGGTGAGAGAGGGGACAGGTCGGTCAGTTCCGTCGACAGCGAGGCGCCACCGGAAACCCCTGTCCACCAGCCCGCCTGCGCGTTCCCCGGAGTCTGCATGCGCACCACGATGTAGTCGCCGGCTGTGATTCCCGCCGGAGGCGTCGCGAAAATAATGGTTGGTCCAATGCCGGCGGTACTGCTCGCCGGGGTATTGCCTGTCACAGCTACCTTGTCTCCGAGCGCGCCTCCCAGGATGAACTCGGCAGTCGCGCCAGCCACGAAATCAGCGGGCCAATGATTGAACGTATTGGTGCCGGTGCAGGTGGTGGCGGTAACCGTCGCACATTTGACAATGCTCTGCCACATCAGGCCCTCGAAGCCGGGATTGCGGAACATGATGTTCCTCTGAAGCAACAGGGAGCTGTAAAAATTCTGGGCGCTCAGGTTGATGCCGAGACGCCTCACATGGGTCATTTTCACTGTCGAGCCAACGTCGATCGTGGTGGAGGCGGGAGGCGTAGTTTGCGCATGCACGTACGTATTTTGAAGGATGGGGAGAGTGGATATGCCCGAAATTCCAGGGTTGAGCGCTAATTGCAGAGGCAGGGTTTGAGCGTGCACAGGTGAACCTCCAAGGAGGATCGTCCATCCCAGCATGAATAGAGTGGCGGGTACTGTCAGCAGTGCTTTGAGAACGCTGTTCGCAAAATAGGTGGACGCGCATTTGATGGTGGCCGCTGAGTCGGCTGACGATGCGTAATCTGAAAAATCGACCTGCGAGGAAATGCGAAACCTGGGGAACATGGTGCTCCTTCGCTTGGGCGCCGTTGGCGTCCTTTGCTGGTTCCTGCATCGGCACAATCGGCCCGCATGGTAGGTCGGATCGGTACAGCAACATGACTTCGGTGCTTCACGGGTCTGGTTCTCAGACGAAATGATGTAAAGAGGTGAGTCGATAGAATCGTCGGCGGGTCGTGTATGGCGGCGTACCCGGTACCGCCAAAACCGGAACGTGTCTCATCCCCATGTACCCCGAATCACACCCTGAGAGTCAGCGCTCCGCGCGCGGCGGTTCCCATGCAGGTCTTGGTGACCAAATTTACCCATGCACTTGATTGAAATGCGGTCATCTGTAGTGGCTTCTCAGTCATGCATTCCTCTACACTGAGGACACAACCTTCAAAAGCCGTCACTGCGGCATAATGCTCAACAATCTGTTCGCAAACGATCGTCGTGGATGCCTCTTGCGTACTCCGGGCGAGCGCCAAACCCTGGAAGACAATTACGAACGTCAGTAAAAAGCGCCGAGAGACGAATTGCCTGTAGCCCCCGGGAGCAGAGACGGAAACCATGGGACCCAACAAAGCCGGGACGAAGGACATGACGGAGGGCAGCCGCCGCCCCGCGCGCATTGCCTATCTGCTCAGCCAATATCCCGCCGTATCGCACACATTTTTCCTTGGTGAAATTGTCATGATGCGGGACCGCGGCTTCCTGATCGAGACTGCCTCGGTGAACTCGATTCATCCGCCGCCTGATGGCTTTCCCCCTCTTGAATCGCGAGAGGCCGAAAACACTTTTTACATCAAGCAAACTCCTAAGCTGGAGATTCTGAAGGTCCTGGCAAAGGCATTTTTTACTCGGCCAGCAGTGATTGCGCGTGGTCTCGGCGCGGCGTTGCAGCTCACGCCGTGGGACCTGCGCGGGATGACGCTCGCCCTTTTCTATCTACTCGAAGCGATTTTGCTCGGGGACTGGATGCGGAGAAAGGGTTGCACTCATCTTCATGTGCATTTTTCGGGGCCGGTAGCGACAGTGGCGATGCTTACGTCGATGGCGTGGAAGATCCCCTATTCGATGACCGTTCACGGGCCAGACGAGTTCTTCAACATCTCGCGGTTCTTTCTGAAGGAGAAAATCGCTCGTGCACAATTTGTGACCTGCATCAGCTTTTTTGCACGCAGCCAACTGCTTCGAATCTCACCACCGGAGATGTGGGATAAGTTTTACGTATGCCGCCTCGGTGTGCAGACGAAAACTTTTGCTCCTGTGGTCCGCGAGCCATCGGACATACTTCACATTATTTCGGTGGGCAGGCTGCACCCCAGCAAGGGCCAGATTTTTCTCCTGCGCGCATTTCGTGAATTGAAGAATCGCGGCTTTCCCATCCGTCTCAGCATTGTTGGCGGTGGAGACGAGGCAGCGTCGCTGCAGCGGTTCATCTCGGACAACGGAATGTCTGACTCGGTTACTCTTCGCGGCGCGCTGAGCCACTCCGCGACCCGGCAGTTGCTCGGCACGGCGGACCTCTTCGTGCTGTCGAGCTTCGCCGAGGGAGTTCCGGTTGCGTTGATGGAGGCCATGGCGATGGAGATCGCGTGCGTCGGCACCTTTGTAGCGGGAACGGCGGAGTTGGTTGAGCACGGCAAGGAAGGGCTGCTGGTTGCGCCTTCTTCGGAAGAAGCACTCATCGAGGCGATGGCTGCGCTGCTCTCCGATCCGGAGCGCCGCGCGCGCATGGCGCATGGAGGCCGGCAAAAAGTTCTGGCTTGCTACGATATTTCAAAGAACATCGACCGGCTGGTGGCAGTCTTTGAGCAGTACGGCCTTGCAGGGAAATCCATTTAACTTGATGGCCCGCTTCATGGATTGAAGGCCCGGTGTTTCAGTCCGGTGCGAGGGTTATGGGGAGCAGCGATTGCAGAGCGGACTGCCGAACGGCACGCCAGGCCACGAAGACATTTCGATCCTCATCGTTTCCTTTAACACCAAGGATGTGTTGCGCGAGTGCTTGCGGTCTGTGGTGGCCTCGTCGGTTGGTCTCTCTGTGGAGACCATTGTGGTCGATAACTGTTCGCGGGATGGTTCGATGGCCATGGTTCGCGAGGAATTTCCCTGGGCACAGGTCATCGAGAGCGAACAGAACCTCGGCTTCGGCGGAGCAAATAACCTGGGGTTTGAAGCAGCCACGGGAAAGTACGTCGTGCTGTTGAACTCCGATGCCTTCCTCGGGGCCGACACCCTGCGTGTCTCCCTGGACAAGATGGAGGCTGACCCGCATGTCGGGCTGGCCGGTGGGCGGCTCGTGGGGCGCAATGGAAAGCTGCAACGATCGGCAAGAATGTTTCCCAGCCTGCTGCGGCAGGCGCTGATCCTCTCCGGGCTGTCAGATCATTACCCGCGCTCGCGATTCTTTGGGCAGTCGGACCGAACGTGGGCCGACCCGATGCAGCCTGCCGAGGTCGACTGGGTTCCGGGTGCCTTCTCGATCATCCGTGCCGATCTGCTGGATAAGATTGGGTTCTTTGATCCGCGTTTTTTTCTCTATTACGAAGAAGTCGACCTCTGCATGCGCATCAAGCAGGCGGGATACAAGGTAATGTACTGGCCAGATATTGAAGTCATCCATATAGGCGGCGAATCATCGCGCCAGGTGAAGACACTGGAGATGTCGAAGACTGGGGCTCAGCTTGTTCTCTGGCGAATGCGCAGCACCTTGCTCTACTTTCGGAAACATAAGGGATGGCAGGCCGGCGTTGCGCGCTGGATGGAGGAACTATGGAGCCGCGTCAGGGCGTGGCGGAACGGACTCCGCGGAGATGAACGGGCGCAAGCTGCCGCCCGCAATCATGGGCGGATGGCTGACTTGATGAAGCAAGCATGGCAGGAGACAAATGGCGGAAGGGTATCTCCTCCTCAGCCGTGGTAGCGCTTTCCCGAAGCGGGTCGTGCATTCCGAAAGCTGCTTTTAGACCGGGCACGATATCTTGACACCCCCTGCCAGCATTCCTAGAATCAAATAGGACGACTATATATTTTGCCAGCAGGTTCTCATACACGAACGGCCAGCCAAGGGTAGGCTACAGGTGAATGCTTCGGTTAGAATCAGCCCGCGAGAGCGGCTTGTTCTCACGACAATCATAGAGAATTACATAGCTACCGGAGAACCGGTGGCCTCGCAGGCGATCGCGCTACGCCTGGGGAACAAAGAGGGATTGAGTTCGGCTACCATCCGCAACGTAATGGCATGTCTCAGCGACCAGGGTCTGCTCGATCAGGCGCACAGTTCCGCAGGCCGCATACCTACCGCCGAGGCTTTTCGCTGCTATGTCGATCAGCTGGCGGGCTCGTCCAGGTCTTCCGGCGGCAGCTTGTCCAATAGCGGTATGGCCGGCGGCGGGCTTTCTCAGGAGCGGCGTGATCAGATCGAGGAAAGCTTTGCGGGGGTCAATACGCGGCAGCAGTTTCTCGAGCGTACGTCCCATGTGCTGGCGATGATTTCAAGCGGGGTAGGGGTGGCCATCGCTTCCACGCCGGAGTTTCACGCGCTCGAGCATATTCACTTCTCACGCCTCACCGTAGGGCGAGTGCTGGCCGTAGTAGTCACGAAGGCCGGCGTGGTCCTTGACCGCGTGCTGGCCCTCGATCACGATCTGACTTCCGCCGAACTGGATGCGGCGGCACAGTTTCTCAACCAGAGCTTCCACGGGTGGTCGATCGAGCGCATTCGCGGCGAGCTTGGGCTTCGCATCAAGCAGGAGCGGAGCGAATACGATCAGTTGATGCGGTCAGTCAAGGAACTGTGCGCGAATGGCGCCTTCGATCCCGGGGCCGGTTCTCAGGCGATTTTTGTCGAGGGCGTGGGGAACCTTATAGGCGGAGAGGCAGACCGCGAGCGTCTGCGGCAGTTGCTCGGCGCCCTGGAAGCGAAGCAGCGGTTGATCGAACTACTCAATGCCTATGTGGACGCGAGCCAGCAGACAGTCCGGGTAGTCGTCGGCCTGGAAGACGCCATGCCCGAGATGAGAAACCTGGTGCTGATCGGCGCGCCGGCCTTGCTGGGCACAGAGAGCGTAGGCTCGCTGGCAGTCATTGGACCTACGCGCATTCAATACCAGGACACGATGAATGTCGTCTCCTTTATCGCCCAACTCTCAGAGCGGATTTTGCAGCCTGTACAGTGACCGCAGAGCAGCCTGAGCCAACCCTCAGCGGGGCCTAGAAATAAAATGCGGGAAAACCTGCACCAAAGGTTCAAGCGAGCATTCATCAATACAGACAGGGAAGAGGGCGCCACATCGCATATGATTACCGATGAAAAAATAGAGACACAGCAAAACACAGACCCTGCGTCCGATCCTGCCGACAGCGCCGCTTCCGGCGTTGCCGGCAGTGTCCCAGGGTCAGAGCACGCGCGCGAAGCAGGTGACCTGGGTTCCGTTCCGGCAGTAGACTTTCTCAACTTGAAAAATGAACGAGACCAGTTGCTCGATCGCCTTGCGCGTCTACAAGCGGAGTTCGACAATTCGCGCAAGCGAGAGGCACGAGAGAGAACGGATTTTCGAGACTACGCTGTCAGCGGAGCAGTCGAGCAGTTCCTGCCAGTGATCGACAACTTCCAGCTCGCATTGAAATCGCCCGGGTCGCTCGAACAACTGCAGACCGGCGTAGGGCTGATCGTGAAGCAGATGGAAGAGGCGCTTCGCCAACTCAACGTGCAGATAGTGGAGACGGTAGGGGTAGCGTTTGACCCGCGCCTGCATGAGGCGCTGGACAGTGTGGAACGCACCGATCTGCCCGATCAACAGGTTTTTGAAGAAGTGCGGCGTGGCTACAAGATCAAAGAGCGGCTACTGCGTCCTGCACTTGTCCGAGTCGTAAGCAACCCACAGCAGAAGGAAGCATGAGCCCGACATCCAACGTGACCAAAGCAGATTACTACGAAGTATTAGGCATTAGCCGGGACGCCTCCGATCAGGAGATCAAGACCGCCTACCGCAAGCTGGCGATGCAGCACCATCCTGACCGGAACCCGGATAATCCTGCCGCGGAAGAGAAATTCAAAGAAGCCAGCGAAGCGTACCAGGTGCTCAGCGATGCGCAGAAGCGCGCGGGCTACGACCGCTACGGCCACGCTGCAGTCAGCGGTGCTGGCAGTCCATTCAATAACGCTCAGGACATCGGGGACATCTTCGGGGATTTCTTCGGAGAGATGTTCAACGTGGGTGGCTCCAATGGCCGCAGGGCTTCGCGCGCACAACGTGGCGGCGACCTTCGCCACGATTTGACCATCGAGTTTGCAGAGGCAGTGTTTGGGCGGGAGACAATCGTAGCGGTGCGCCGCATGGAGGCGTGTGCGGATTGCCGCGGAACAGGGAGCGCGAGCAAGCGTGCGCCTTCAACTTGCCCTCAATGTCAGGGGCGTGGCCAGGTGCGGTACCAGCAGGGTTTCTTTTCGATCGCGCGCGCATGTGCAGCCTGCGGCGGTACCGGCACCGTCGTGACCGACCCATGCCGCCTCTGCCGCGGAGAAGCGCGCACCAGTCGTGAGCACACCATCGATGTGAAGATTCCGGCCGGAGTTGAAGACGGTACCCGCATCCGCTACCAGGGAGAGGGGGACGCGGGCAGGTTCGGAGGGCCGAATGGCGACCTCTATATTGTGCTCACCGTGAAGCCGCACGAGTTTTTCGAACGCGAGGGCAACGACCTTCATTGCGTCATGCCGATATCCTTTCCTCAAGCCGCGCTTGGCGACGAACTGACTATTCCCACCCTGGAAGGCGAAACGAAGCTGAAGATTGCGGAAGGAACGCAGAGTAATAAGCAGTTCCACATTCGCGGCAAGGGTGTGCCTTATCTCAATGATCATGGCCGAGGGGATTTGGTAGTACACATTTCAGTGCAGACGCCGAAGAAGCTTTCCAAGGTGCAGCGGGATCTGCTGCATCAACTATCCGAGACAATGACGGTTGAAAACAAGCCAACGTCGAGGACTCTGCTGAGCAAGATGAAAGACCTCTTCAGCTAAGAGGAATCCGCAGGGGCCGCGGTCTGCTAAGCTGCGCGTCCTCAGCCAAGCCATGCGGAGACAACTGCGACTGCCGTAATCGCAGCCGTCTCCGCTCTCAACACGCGTGGCCCGAGCGTCACTGGTTTCCATTGCTCCGTTTCGAACAGCGAGATCTCTTCGGGCGACCACCCGCCCTCGGGCCCGATAGCAAGTCGCACTGCTTGACACGTAGTGTCTGATGTCGCGTCTGTTACGCCCGGTCCGGCCGCCTTCGATGGGTGGGCGGCCTGCTCAATCACGCTCCGCAACGTGACAGACTGTTCCTGCTCCGATAGCAGAATATTCAAAATGCTTTGGGGCTCCTGCCCGCTCGCTGCTCCATACTGCAACGCCTTTGCAAGCGGCATCGCGTCCGCGACCTCCGGCATATCGGAACGGCGCGATTGCTGCGCGGCCTCACGAACAATCCTTCGCCAGCGCTCCACGCGCTTCCCCGCCGCCTGCGCAAGATGCTTCTCTGTGCGCCGCGCGATCACTGGAACGATCGCTTGTACTCCGAGTTCCGTGACCTTTTCTATAGCCCACTCCATCCGATCGAATTTGAAAACGGAGAGCAGCAGCGTCACCGGCAATGCGGCGTCCGATTCGACCTGCGCTATCAGGTTAAAGCGGACCTCCGCCTCGCTCACACTCGCGATCATCGCCCGCCACACCCATCCCCCCGCCACAACATCGAATTCCATGCCGGGCTCAGCGCGCAGCACCCGCGCCAGGTGCAGCGACTGATCGCCGAGCAGCGAAGCTGTAGACTCGGTCCATGTGTCGGCAATCCAGCGTCGTCGTGTCATCGGTTGCTCATCGGCGTTTCTGCACTGCTATGCCTGTTCGCTTCATCACCGCGAAGGTCGCGCGCATCATTCCCGCTTATGCTCTCATCGTCCCTACTGCGGCGTAGATTACTCTCCCCTGATGGCGCTCGCATTGTGTAGATGCGGCGATGACCAGCAGCGTTCAGAAACGCGGCGAGCTGCAAAACACATCGGGGGACGCTTTTAGGCGTCCCCCGATGTGTTGCCTGTTGCCGTGATTACTTCTTTTTTGCTGCCTTTTTTGCTGCCTTCTTTGCGGGTGCCTTCTTGGCTGCCTTTTTAACTGCCATGGTGGTCTATTCTCCCTTTTCGATATGTTTAACCTGCAACACGTATGTTGCAGTTATCGAATGTATAGAGTTCTGAAAAATAAGTGTCAAGAAAAAAATAACAAATTTGAAATTCTTCTCGCGTATGGAATCGCGAATGTCACTCATCAACTTGCGCTCGCTTCAAAACTCGCGCGACTATTTTGCTCTCTACTGTCTGTACGAATCGCAAATACCTTCCGAAAATCTCCGCGTTGCGTTTCAGGTTTCAACAATCCCGAGGCAACAACTTCTCCCCAGCACCAGAGCTGCGCACGACTTCAGCACTCGATGATATTAAGCGCGAGTCCCGCCAGAGAAGTTTCTTTATAGCGCGATTGCATGTCGAGCCCGGTGAGGTACATGGTGCGAATCACCTGATCGAGAGAAACCTTATGCCCCTCGGTTTCGTTCATCGCTATGCGGCACGCCTGCACGGCCTTCATTGCGCCCATCGCATTGCGCTCGATGCAGGGAATCTGCACCAGTCCGCCAATGGGATCGCAGGTCATGCCGAGGTTATGCTCCATGCCGATCTCCGCCGCGTGTTCAACTTGCTCATTGGATCCGCCGAGTGCAGCCGCGAGACCTCCCGCTGCCATAGAGCACGCGACGCCGACCTCGCCCTGGCAGCCCACCTCCGCTCCGCTGATCGATGCATTCTCTTTGTAGAGAACGCCGATTGCCGCCGACGTAAGGAAATAACGGAGCAGCCCCGCCTCGTCCGCTTCTTCAACGAAGTTGCAGTAGTACTGCGCCACCGCAGGTATCACGCCGGCCGCGCCATTGGTCGGCGCCGTCACTACGCGCCCCCCGGCAGCGTTCTCCTCGTTCACCGCCATGGCATACACCGTGAGCCAGTCCAGCGGCGCGAGTGGGTCTAAAGAAGGGCCGCCACTCGCCTTCCGGAGTGCTTCCTTTTCCCTCAACCGCCGCGAAAGTGCAGCGGCCCGTCGTCTTACTTTTAATCCTCCAGGCAGTATGCCTTCAGTCTCCATGCCGCGCGCGATGCATGATTGCATAACACCCCAGATTTTCAGGATGCCGTTGCGGACCGCAAGCTCGTCACCATACTCGCGCTCATTGGCAAGCATCACCTGCCAGATCGCGAGATCAGCGGCGGCAGCCATCTCGAGCAACTCCGCCGCACTGGTGAAAGGGAACGGAAGTTTCTGCGACGCAGCAACGGGACTCATCTCCGCGCCATCGGCCACAATAAAACCACCGCCAACCGAAAAATATGTCGCCGTCTTCAGCGTCGCCCCCTCTGCATTGAAGGCGGTGAACCGGACTCCGTTCGGATGCTGGGTCGTCGCACCTGGTGGATAAAGGATGTCGCGATGAAAAACCAGATCGCTGGCCTCCAAAAATGGAATAGGCTTTCGCCCGAGCAGACGCAGCGCACCCGCAGAGCGAATCGCTATCAGCGTCTCTTCCACCGCAGCAGGATCGACGGTGCTCGCCTCCTGGCCGCAGAGTCCCAGCAGTACAGCGCGGTCCGTACCATGCCCGAGGCCGGTCAGCGCAAGAGAGCCATAAAGTTCAACGAGAACGCGTGCGACCTCTGGAAGGACACCTGCTGCTTCGGCCTCTATCGCGAACTGGCGCGCGGCCCGCATGGGCCCCATCGTATGCGAACTCGAGGGCCCAATCCCGATCTTGTAAAGGTCAAAGAGGCTCGTATGCATCAGTCTCGATTTTAGCTCTCGACACGTCCTGACTTCGCAGGCAAGCGGTCAAGCCGGGAGCACAGCACCCGGGAGCACAGCAACGTAGTGTCGACGGAAGGCTTATACTCGCTAAATCAATTCCTCTATGCGTATCTGAGTTGCGTACTTTTCTGCAACCGCTGACTTGAACCTTTGGCTCGCCGCCGCTCCCCCTCGCGACCACTCTCCCTGCATTCTTTTTCGCTCGATGGCGGTCCCTCGCATGCATTTCAAAGCGCTCAGCGCAGCGGTCTACGGCATCGATGCCCACATCATTGATGTTGAGGTGGACTTCTCCGGCATCCAGACCGCCGAAGATCGCTTCCATACCGTGGGCCTACCCGACGCAGCGGTCCGTGAAAGCCGCGACCGCGTTCGCGCCGCAATCAAAAATTCCGGCTTCTCCATTCCACCGACCCAGATCACCATCAACCTCGCTCCGGCTGATATCAAGAAGGAAGGCTCAGGTTTTGACCTTCCAATCGCCATGGGAATTCTAGGCGCCTATGGCGCGTTGCAGCTTCGCGACCTGAGCAAGTTTCTTCTGGTCGGCGAACTGGGCCTGGACGGTACGCTGCGCTCCGTTCCCGGCATGTTGCCGATCGCAGTCGCGGCGCGTGCGCGCGGCATCCTCAATCTCATCGTTCCCGTTTCAAACGCTGCCGAGGCGTCGGTCGTCCAGGGTGTCGACATCTATCCTGTCGCGAACCTGAACGAAGCCCGTGAGCTGCTCAACGCCGCCGGCAATGGCGGCATCAAGGTGCAGCCCTATCGCGCCGCTATTCCCAAACTCCTCGATTCGCTTCAGCATTTCAATCTCGACTTCAAAGATGTACGCGGACAGAAAGGCGCTAAACGCGCGCTTGAAATCGCCGCCGCCGGGAGTCACAACATCCTGATGATCGGGCCGCCAGGCTCGGGCAAGACGATGCTCGCCAAACGTCTGCCTTCAATTCTTACGCCCCTGAGTTTCGACGAGGCGCTCGAAACAACCAAGATCCATTCCGTTGCCGGCGTGCTCGATGGTGAATCCGGTCTGGTGACCTGCCGGCCTTTCCGCGCCCCGCACCACACCATTTCGGACGCTGGTTTGATCGGCGGCGGCGCAGTCCCTCGCCCCGGCGAAGTTTCGCTCGCCAACAATGGCGTGCTCTTCCTCGATGAACTCCCCGAGTTCCCGCGCAACGTTCTCGAAGTCATGCGTCAGCCGCTCGAAGACGGCCACGTCACCATTTCGCGCGCTTCAATGTCACTCAGTTTTCCGGCGCGCTTCATGTTGGCGGCCGCTATGAACCCATGTCCCTGCGGCTACTTCAACGACAAGTCGCGTGACTGCTCTTGTACTCCGCCGATGATCCAGCGCTATGTCTCCAAGGTGTCAGGACCGTTGCTCGACCGCATCGACATTCACATCGAAGTACCGGCCGTGCAATATAAAGAGCTGCGCTCGGGCGCTGCCAGCGAAGGCTCCGCCGAGATTCGCGCCCGCGTTCTCGCGGCCCGCGATCGCCAGCTCGCCCGTTTCAAACAGGCCGCGGAACACATCTACTCCAACGCCCAGATGGGCACGCGCCAGGTGCGTACATTCTGCGAGCTCTCCTCAGACGCGGAGCGCCTGCTGGAACGCGCGATGCAGCAGCAGGGGCTGACCGCGCGCGCCCACGACCGCATTCTAAAAGTGGCTCGCACCATCGCGGACCTTGAGGCCGCGCCCTCGATCACGGTACCCCATATCGCCGAGGCGATCCAATACCGGACCCTGGACCGCAGCTACTGGAGCTAACGCGAACTCAGTCTTCCCAAGACTCCACATCCGGCTCTCTCTATTCGTAAAAATTCTTCGTTCGAATTCCCATTTCGCCCAGCCCATCCCAATTTGAAATTCCCGTTCTGAAGCCTCTACCATTGCGCCCCTCTCCAGCCACGCACACCGCTAGCGTTAATTCAACGCACCGGATGCACGCTGGTCCGCGCGTGGAGAGCGAGACGCCATGCTGCGAATCGTCGCCAGCGTTCTTTCAATATTTTCCTTTGTGAGCTTCGCCGCCAATGGCCAAAACATCATCAACCTTGCCTCGAATATCACCAGGCCCGGTAGTCCGGCTCCCGCGAACTGTCAGCAGCAGGCAGCTGTACTCGCCGAAAATATCGTCAACTTTCCGCATCCCTCGAAGTGGCATTGGGTCATCCTCTGCGATGACGCGGGCTGGCGTCAGTTCCTCATTCAGCAGAATCTCCTCGCGCCGCGCAACGGAGACCAGGAGACAGTCTACGGGTCCACCGACCTCGCTGCACATCTCACCTGCCTGAGAGGGAGCACGCTGCTCGATCCGGACGATACGGTCGCCGCAGCTGACCACGTCATAGCCCATGAGCTGGCGCACATCGTCTTGAACACGCGCGACGAAGACCGTGCAGAGCAACAGGCCATCACCTGGCTAAGGGAGCGGGAGCAGCGCTCCGCGCCTGAAGCCCTCCACCGTTTAACCGGAACAGGAATATTTGCGGAGGCGGTTGTAACACTCAAACACGCCGAGTGAGGAACTGTACTTGACGAAGCAGCACCGCGAGGATTAGCTTTAATGTTGCTGAACGAATCTAGCCTCTACCGGAGTCATTTCGTTCCGCTTGCTGCTCCGCTCTAACCCCTATAGGTCAAGCAAAGTCATTGCGAACGGCCCACCGGGCTGTGTCTGGCTTTTGCGGCTACCGGGTCGACGATCCTCTGAACATTCACTTCAGCTTAAGGTCCCTGCCACTCCGAAGCCAGCTTGGTCATGTAAACCCCAGCGGCTAAATTTGGTTATGAAAAATTTGGCTCCCGACAATTTACCGCTCCGGGACGTCTAACTCAGCAGCCGCAACACCACCCAAACAAAATCTCCACCGATGCGGTCTCCAGAGCAGCAAGGTCGGGATAGAAGAGAGAAGAAGATGCGCTCTGACCTGATATTTGGGGCCGAGGCCCACGTCAAAAACCGCTATCAGCTTTGCCAGTTGACGGCGTTAGCTACTCGCAAGCTGCACCGCCCGACGGTACGGGTGCAGGACACCACTAACGATGTTCTAGACCGCTTCCGCAAGTCTGACCCCGCAGCACCCTCCGCAAAAACCAACACCGTTGAGCAGAACCGCGCAGCTTAAGCGCGGTCCGCTCCCCGGGCCTACCTCCACTTCGAATACCTGCTCACCCAGCAAGATTCCTTCCCGGTTTATCCCGCACAAAAATTACAGGTAAAAAATGACGATCTCCGAATTGAAAGAAAAGAACATCACGGAACTGAGCCGAATCGCGCGTACCCTTGAAATCCCGGGCGCCAGCGGCCTTCGCAAGCAAGACCTCATCTTCAAGATCCTCCAGGCACAGAGCGAAAAAGAAGGTCACATCTTCGCCGAGGGCGTGCTCGAAATCCTGCCCGACGGCTACGGCTTCCTGCGCTCGCCCGACTACAACTACCTGCCCGGCCCCGACGACATTTATGTCTCTCCCTCGCAGATTCGCAAGTTCGACCTCAAGACCGGCGACACCATCAGCGGCAACGTGCGCCCGCCGCATGAAGGCGAGAAATACTTCGCGCTGGTCAAGATTGAAGCTATTAACTTCGAGTCGCCGGAAGAGACGCGAAACAAGATTCTCTTCGACAACCTGACCCCGCTCTACCCGCAGGAGCGGATCAAGATGGAGACGGTGCGGGAGTCGATCTCCGGACGAGTGATGGACCTGCTCACCCCGGTCGGCAAGGGCCAGCGCGGTTTGATCGTCGCCCCGCCGCGCACCGGCAAGACGATGCTGCTGCAAACCATCGCCAACTCCGTAACTACGAACCATCCTGAAGTGGTGCTGATCGTCCTGCTCATCGACGAACGCCCGGAAGAAGTCACCGACATGCAGCGGTCGGTCAAGGGAGAAGTCATCAGCTCCACCTTCGACGAGCCGGCCGCGCGCCACGTGCAGGTCGCCGAGATGGTCATCGAAAAGGCCAAGCGCCTCGTCGAGCACAAGCGCGACGTGGTCATCCTGCTCGACTCCATCACCCGACTGGCACGCGCCTACAACACCATCGTGCCGCCATCGGGCAAGGTGCTCTCAGGCGGTGTGGATTCAAACGCCCTGCAACGCCCGAAGCGTTTCTTCGGCGCGGCACGCAACATTGAAGAAGGCGGCTCGCTCACCATCATCGCTACCGCCCTCGTCGATACTGGTTCGCGCATGGACGAAGTCATCTTTGAAGAATTCAAGGGCACCGGCAACATGGAAATCATTCTGGATCGCAAGCTCGTCGACAAGCGCGTCTTCCCTGCCATCGATATTCAGCGGTCGGGTACGCGTAAGGAAGAGCTGCTGATCTCGAAAGAAGATCTGCAGCGCATCTGGGTGCTGCGGCGCGTGCTCAACCCGCTTTCTCCGGTCGAAGCGATGGAGCTGCTGGGCGACAAGCTGGGCAAGACGCGCAACAACGCCGAGTTCCTCCTAAATATGAATTCGATCTAGGCTTCCATCG
>DASWUZ010000207.1:0-4826 GCA_036401395.1 Acidisarcina sp. | reverse complement strand
TACGTTGCACTGGCCAACCGCGATTCTGTGGCGGTGATCAACCTGCACCCGGCTGACAAGGTCTCGCGGATGACGCTTGCCGGCGCCTATGATACCCGTCTTCCCGGGCAGAGTTATTTCGGCGCCATGCCCGACGCGCTGGCAATCTCTGAAGATGGACGCCGGCTCTTCGTGGCCAACTCCGGCTCCAACTCAGTAGCCGTCTTTCCTACATCGCCTCCTCTGAACCCAAAACTTCCTGTTCATGCCGCGGGTTTCATCCCGACCGAATGGTACCCGACGGCCTTGGCTGTTCGCGCGAACAAACTCTACGTAGCCACAGCGAAAGGCAAAGGGACAGGGCCGAACGAGGCCGAACAGCCGCTGCCCGCCGTCACCGACCCCAGCAGCGCTGGGCAGAAGCGACGCCCGCACACCTACATAGGAACGTTGCTCCACGGCTCGCTCGCGTCCGTCGACATCGACGCCGCACAGCGGCAATTGCCGCAGCTCTCCCGTGCCGTTCTCGCCAGCAACCTGATGGCAGCGGCCAAGCAGCATCTACAGTTCGCGGGGACGAACCCCATCCACCACGTTATCTACATCATCAAGGAAAACCGCACCTACGATCAGATCTTCGGCGATCTCGGCGTGGGCGACGGCGACCCTTCGCTGACAATGTATGGCCGAAGCATCACGCCTAACCAGCACAAGCTGGCGGAGCAGTTCGGAGTGCTCGACAACTTCTACGATTCAGGCGAAGTGTCAGGCGACGGGCACGTCTGGTCGACCGCCGCAATCACCAGCGACTGGACGGAGAAGACTTGGCAGCAATCCTACCGAGGCCGTGAGCGCAACTACGATTTCGAAGGTGTGGTCGAGAACGGCTACCCGTTGGAAGAGGGCATCTCCGACATCAACGAACCGTCGAGCGGCTACTTGTGGACCAACCTCGCGAAACATGGCAAGTCCCTCTACCACTTCGGCGAATATATCTCGACAAAGTTTTGCGACGACTCTGGTGAAGCGCCGAAAAACCGCAAGCCAGTAGACAAGTCTCCGACGGCGGGAACGCCCGAGCCCACGCCAGAGCTGTGCCAAGTGTCGGCGATTCATCCTGGCGGTCCGGTACCTGAAAACTATGGCGGCGGAACCAGCCCTTATCCGTGGAATATCCCCCTGATTTTCAAAAACGTAGCCACGAAGCTCGAACTACAAGGCCACTTTGACCCTAAGTATCCCGATTTCAACCTAAGCTTTCCCGACCAGCTTCGCGTTGAAGAATTCCTCACTCATCTGCACGGCTGGGAACACGACCGAGCCGAGGGCAAGGACACGATGCCCGCCTTCGTTATGCTGCGCCTGCCCAACGACCACACCGCAGGCACGAGGCCCGGCTCGCCAACCCCGCGCGCCTCGGTCGCCGACAACGATCTCGCCGTAGGCCGCGCCGTCGAGGCGATTTCCCACAGCGACTATTGGGCCGACACGGCGTTTTTCATTCTTGAAGACGACGCGCAGGATGGCGCAGACCACGTCGACGCGCATCGCAGCATCGCGCTGGTGGTGAGCAAGTATTCCCAGCGGCCCCCCCAGGGAACCGGCTTAGGAAATGCCCCATCAGGAAGCCCCGCGCCGGTCGTCGATCACACCTTCTACACGACGGTAAGCGTGCTCCGCACCATCGAAGATCTGCTCGGAATTCCTCCCATGAACAATAACGATGCGTTCGCGGCCTTGATCCAAAACTTCTCCGGTCCCGGGGAGCAGGCCACCTTCACAGCCGACTACAGCAACCGCGATAACAAGCTGATCTACCAGGCCAATTCCCCCAAGTCACCCGGTGCTGCCGAGTCAAGCCGCATGGATTTCACCCACGAAGACCGCGCCGACGCCCGCAAGCTCAATGTCATCCTCTGGCGCGACGCCATGGGGAACAAACCGGTCCCGTGGATGGTCCTCCACCCTCATGCCGCTTCCCACAGGGACGATGACTGAGGGAGTCAAAGACAATCTTATGGCGTTAGTCTGATGCTGGCAGCGAAAAATCATCCTACCGGGGGGAATGCCTCGGAGATGGCTAATCTCTACATCTGAGAATCGCAGCCATCACGCGCGGGCTGCACCGTCCTTATGACGGCAATAATCCATAGTGGTTCGCGCCCGATAATTGGTTATCTGGAGTGTCGGAACAGCTTCTCGCGTGGCCAATCGCGGAGGTTGAGGCTACTTGTCCGGAAAATTTCTTCGCGAATGAAGGTTCAACCTGAGGGCGGTTCGTCCTCTGAAATTACCTCCGCCGTCTCCAGGCGGATGGTCATGATCGAGTGTCTCAGCTCAACCGATTGCAGGATGATGGCAAGGAGTACCAGAGTAAGTCCCAGCAGGAACAACGGCAGAGTCACCAGTTCGAAGACCGCATGCCGCACCGAGAGGCTGATGAGCAAAGCCATACTCACAAATGCAGCGACCGCGATATAGAGGATGCGCGTGGCCCACTCGACCAGCACCATCCTGCGGATGAAAACGAACATCTGCTGCTTGATATTGGCGCGCCGTGCGGCCGATACCGGCTCGCGGCGAAACTCCGCAGAGAGCATGCGCATGCGGTCGGAGATCGAGATATACCGAGCATTGACGCCGGAGATGAGGATCGCCGTGGCCGATACCATGACCACCGGAGTGACGGCAGTGGTGACGATGCGAAGCGGATCGTCGACCGGCATCATGGTTGGGACAAGCATCTGACCAGCATAAATGGTTAGCCAAGGCGTGTTTACGCGCACGCCTATCGCCTACGATGCCAAAGTGCCTCGCAAGTTGGAGGGTAAATATTTTTGGGGAGGACAGGTCGCTGCCGAGCTTCGACGTCATTCCACTTGCGCGCGAGTTCTATCTTGAGCGCCCCGACGCCGTCGCCGCGCGCCTGCTCGGTAAATTGCTCATTCGGCGTCTAGGGGAACAGTTCCTCGCCGGCCGGATTGTCGAGGTTGAGGCATACTTCGGCATAGATGATCCGGCTGCTCATGCTTTTGCGGGCCGTACAGAGCGCAACGCGGTCCTCTATGGCCCTCCCGGCCACGCCTACGTGTACTTCATCTATGGAATGCACTACTGCCTCAACGTCTCCTGCGAACCGGATGGGGAGGCGGGCTGCGTTCTCATTCGCGCCCTCGAACCGGTCAGCGGCCTGACCCAAATGGCGAGCCTGCGTAACCTGCCGCCCGATGCCGATCCGCGACTGCTGACTACCGGGCCTGGCCGCTTGTGCCAGTCGTTGAACATTACCCGCGCGGAGCACAACGGGCTGGACCTCACCAACGCGGAGTCACCGCTCTACATCGCGCCAGACGGTTTCGAGGTGGTGGAGATCGCCATGTCACCGCGCATCGGGATTCGCAAGGCTGCAGACCGCCCGCTCCGCTTTTCCCTTGGAGGGAACCGATTTGTGACACGGGCACCCCTGCCTGCGAAACCTTCAAGTTCGGGTCGAAAACAACAACACGAGCAAACTAAGTAGAAGTGCCTTTTTTTCACGCTTACGCCGAAGAGGTTATCAGCGCTGGCGCTCCCTTCGCTCGTTGATGGTTGACCGGGGATGGTGACTGTCAACTAAGCGCTTACATGATGGGGGCGGCTTTCTTGGTCCAGGGGCTGGTGCGGTAGCGTTGGCGGAGCAGGCGGGCGGCGGATTGTTTCACATCATCTTGCTTGGCTTGCTCGGCTCTGGTGGCATTGCTGTCCCATCCCAGGGCCCAGTTTGAGCTGCAGCCGTACCGAATCATGCGGAGAACCAGGTAGAGGTCTTCGGGCACGTCGGGGTCGGTGGGGTGTGCGTTGGCGTAGGTGAGGACGAGGTTGCCGAGGTAGACCTGCGCGCTCCCCTGGGCGGCGATCTGGTCTAACTGGCGCTGGGCTTCAGAGCGTTGGGCGGAGCTTAGCATGGCGGCGGGGATGGTGGTGCTGCTCCACGACTCGGGTGCTTGTAGATGGCTGTATGTGGTGTTTGGGCCGCCGCACCACCAGTTGTCGCGGTAACTTTCGACGAAGTCGTAAGAGTAGGCGCGCTGCACGCCGGGGTCGAGGTAGGGGGTGAGACCGGGGTTGCGGACCAGCGCTATGACGGGGCGAATGGTGGCGCCGGAAGTGGTGGCGGGGGCGGCCTGTTGCTGTAGCTTCGCGGGAAGCAGGGGGAGCAGACGAGCGGCTGCCGCGTCTTCTTTGAGCAGCACGCTGCGGACCCAGGCAGTCATGGCCAGCGACTGGCGCAGGTTCGGAGGCAGAGCCTCGCTGAGTGCGGGGCCGGTGGTCGCGTCGACCAGGACGCTCAGGGGCGCTTCGTTGTTGAAGAAACTGGCGGCGTCGGCGCTGAATTCGGTGGGGTTGGGCTGAGGTTTGCAGTCGTATTTGCGCTTTGGGTCCTTCATGACGTCGATGCATTCGTCGACGGCGAATTGTGATTCAGAGGTCCGCTCAAGGATTTGCTGGGGGGCGAACTTTAGGAGTTCGGCAAGGTCAGGGGCGGCGCGGAGGCGGAGGCCGAGGAATGCGTTCGCGGTTGAGCCGGAGCCCGTTGCGGAGGCGCGAGTCTGGATCTCCGGATAGATGCGGTCGAGTAGCTGGCGTGCTTCGGGGGCGCGGTTGAGGGCGAGCAGCAAGCGGGCGCGGTGGTAAGTGACCGTCTCCCAAGCGGGGCTGGCGGGCGCGATCTGGGAGGCGGCGTACAAGAGAGCGGCGTTGGAGGTCTGGCCGGGTCTCGCTTTGGAGATGGCGGCGATGAGCCAGGGGAGCTGGTGGGTGCGGTGCCATTCGTCAATGGCGTGGGTGCGGGCGTCGTCGGAGGGGGA